>NZ_JBHJQI010000184.1:0-14377 GCF_042262805.1 Streptomyces sp. NPDC056361 | reverse complement strand
ACCCGCCGTTAACGGGGGGCGGCTCAGCGGCTCTGCCGCTTGAGCCGCCCCCGCTCCTTTTCCGAGAGGCCGCCCCAGACCCCGAACCTCTCGTCGTGGCGGAGCGCGTAGTCCAGGCACTCCAGGCGCCCCTCGCACGCCCCGCACAGCTGCTTCGCCTCGCGCGTCGACGAGCCGGGGGCCGGGAAGAAGAACTCGGGGCCGGCCTGCGCGCACAGGGCGTTCTCACGCCAGGCGAGGTCGGGAGCGGTCAGCGTGTCGGTATCCGTCTGCATGGCTCCTACGGTGCCGCCACCGCGTAAACGAGCCATCAACGTTCGATCAATGGCGGATACCCGGCGCGCGAGAGGCGTTTCGGCCACCCGCCTCGCCGCCTCCGGAGACGGGCCTGACCAACCGGTTCCCACGGCGTGGGAGCGGGTGTGAACGTCGTGTTTCCGACCTGGCGCAAGCCCCGTGCCGACTCCCGCCATGTGGCAGCGTGGGAGCCCGATCACCCACGGGGAGCGAACCCTATGACGACCGAGGCCGGCATCGTCCGACCCCCGGCGGGCGCCCAGGCGGTCCGCCGCGCACTGGACGTGCTGCACTGTTTCCACGACAACGGGCCCGACCTGAGCGCCTCCGACCTCGCGCGCCGGCTCGGCCTCTCCACCTCCACCGCGCACCGGCTGGCCCGGACCCTGCTCGGTGCGGGCTTCCTCGAACAGGACGCCCGCACCGCCCGCTACCGGCTGGGCCCCGCGACGACCGAACTGGGCCGCCTCTCGTACCACCAGCGGGGCCTTCACCTGGCCGAGCCCGAGCTGTCCGACCTGGCCGACCGGACCGGCGCGACGGCCGACTTGTCGCTGCGCAGCGGTCCGCACGCGGTGATCGTGGCGGGCGGCCCGGTCACTCCGAAGGTGGGCCTGCGCCGGCCGCTGCACGCCACGGCGCCGGGGAGGGTCCTGCTCGCCTGGCCCCGGGAGGGCGAGACCGGGCCGTGGTCGCCGCCGACGTCGGCGGCGACGCCGTACGCGCTCACGGGACCCTCGACCCTCGACCACCTCGCGCACGCGGCCGATTCGGCACGCGTACGGGAATCCGGGTTCGCGCTCGACGACGGCGAGTCGGCCCACGGGATGCGCACCGTGGCCGTACCGGTCATGGAGCGGGCGGGGCACGCGCGCTTCGCGCTCGCCGTCCGCGCGGCCCCGGAGCTGATCACCGACGCCCGCCTCGACTGGTACCTGGCGCAGGCACGGGCCTGCGCCCGCGCCCTGGAGGTGCTCCTCCTCGCGCCGGCGGAGCGCAGGGACCCGGGAGAGCGGGCCGGGTAGCGCCGCGGCCGCCCGCAGATATCCGCACGGTCGTGCGTTCAGTACGATGGGGAGATGAGCGGCGACACCAGGACCAAGACCGACGGGCGCGTCGAGCGCGGCAACCAGACCCGGCGCCTGGTGCTCGGCCGGACCATGGACATCGCCTCCGTCGAGGGCCTCGAAGGGCTGTCCCTCGGGCGGCTCGCCACCGAGCTCCAGCTGAGCAAGAGCGGCGTCTTCGCCCTCTTCGGCTCCAAGGAGGAACTCCAGCTCGCCACGATCCGCGCGGCCGTCGCCGTCTTCGCCGACCGGGTCGTCACCCCCCTCGCGGACGTGCCGCCGGGCGCCCCTCGGGTGCGCGACCTCTGCCGGAACTGGCTCGCGTACTCCTCGGAGCGGGTCTTCGCCGGCGGCTGCTTCTTCTACGCGGTCTCGGCCGAGTTCGACGCCCGGACGGGCCCGGTCCACGACGCCGTCGCCCGGACCAGGCTCGACTGGAGCACCTACGTGGAGCGCTCCCTGACCGAGGCGCGCGCCGCGGGCGACTTCGCCGCCGACCTGGACGTGGAGCAGCTGGCCTTCGAGGTGATCGCCCTCATGGAGGCCGCCAACGCGCAGTCCGTCCTCTTCGGCGAGACCTCGGCGTACGCCCGCGCCGACCGCGGCATCACCGCCCGGCTGCGCGCGGAGGCCACCGACCGCGGCCGTGAGGCCCTGGCCTAGACGGCCTGAGGCCCGACGCCTGCGGAGGACGTGGCCCCCGCCGACCGCCCGCCGGCGCCGAGTCCCGGGGCCGCACGTCCGTCAACCCGCCGCGACCCGGCCTTCGGCGGCCGTCGCAGCGGGCTCCGTGACGGAGCCGGAGGTCGCGAACTCCACGGCCTCGGCGACGACTTCGGGGTCGGTGAGGATACGGCGGTGGCCGAGCCCCCGGGTGACGACGAGCCGGGCGCGGTCGCCGTGTGCGCGGGCGAGCAGACGCGCTTGGGCGAGGGGCACCATGTCGTCGTCCTCGTCGTGGAACAGGAGGACGGGCGCCCCGAGTTCGCCGGGGTCCCGGTCTGCGCCGAAGCGGTCCCAGATGCCGGGCTCGCCGGGCGCGAGGCGGCGTTCGACGTGGTCGCGCATGCACCGGATCACCCGCTCGTCGACGCCGAGGCCCGCCCGGAAGCCGGCGAGCAGCAGGTCGAAGGAGCCGACGGCGCCGAGTCCCACGAAGCGGGCCGTGCGCACCCCGTCGCGGAGGGCGAAGAGGGCGGCGAGGGCGCCGAAGGAGTGGGCGACGACGGCGTCGAAGTCGCCGTGCCGGGCGTGCAACTCCCGGATCACCTCCCGGTATTCGAGGATGCTGCTGGCCCGGCCCGGGGCCTCTCCGTGGCCGGGCGCGTCGAAGGTGACCGGGCTGTAGCCGCGGGCGATCAGCTGCTCGGCGAAGGCGGTGAGGCGCGAGGCGCGCGAGGACCAGCCGTGGACGAGGAGGACGGGCCGCCGGCCGTCGCCCCAGGTGTAGGTGACGACCTCCTTGCCCCGGACCCGGAGGCGTCCGGTGCGCGCGGCGGCGAACAGGTCCCGTTCCCCGGGCTTGAGCCGGGCGCGGCCGAGCGGGCGCACGAAGAGGTGGAAGGCGAGGCGGCCGGCCGGTCCGGGGGCGACGCGGGCGGCGGCGTTCAGGGTCGTGCGTACGAGCGGAGCCATCGGGTACATGCCGGTTCTCCTCGGTCGTCCTGACTAGGACAAAAATGTTAGCACGATCGTTCGTGTTGTTTTAGATTGAAAGAAGGGGCTGGGCGGCTCCGACCCGGAAGGCACCGCCCCGCCCCCACCACCCCGCTTCCCGCCCCCTACGACTCCTCCCCCGCCTCCCCCTTCGGCTGCTTCGCCCGGCTCGGCTGCACCCGCTTCGGCTCGCCCGGCATCTTCGGGTACTCCGGCGGGTACGGGAGGTCGCCGAGGCCGTGCTCCGCCTCGTCGCGCCGGGCCAGTTCGAGCAGGGACTCCAGGCCGAACCGCTCGTCGTCCATGTCGGCGTGGACGTCTCCGACCTCGGCGTACCGGACCGGCATCGTCCTGATGTCGAAGTCGCGCGGCACGGCGTCGTCGATCTCCTCCCAGCGCAGCGGCGCCGAGACCGGGGCGTGCGGGCGGGAGCGCACGGAGTAGGCGGAGGCGATGGTGCGGTCCCGGGCGGCCTGGTTGTAGTCGACGAAGATCCGCTCGCCGCGCTCCTCCTTCCACCACTTGACGGTGACCCGCTCCGGCATCCGCCGCTCCAGCTCGCGACCGCAGGCGATGGCCGCCCGCCTGACCTGCGTGAACGTCCATTCGGGGCGGATCGGCACGAACACGTGCAGGCCGCGCCCGCCGGAGGTCTTCGGCCAGCCGCGCAGCCCGTGCCCGTCGAGGACGGCGCGGAGTTCGTGGGCGGCGCGGACGGCGTCGGCGTAGTCCGTGCCGGGCTGCGGGTCGAGGTCGATGCGGAGTTCGTCGGGATGGTCGGTGTCGTCCCGTCGGACCGGCCAGGGGTGGAAGGTGACGGCACCGAGGTTGGCGGCCCAGAGCACGGCCGCCGGCTCGGTGGGGCACATCTCGTCGGCCGAGCGACCGCTGGGGAAGGTGATGCGGGCCGTCGGGATCCAGTCGGGCAGGTACTTCGGCGCGCGCTTCTGGAAGAAGGACTCGCCGGTCACCCCCTCGGGGTAGCGCTCCAGCGTGGTGGGGCGGTTCCGCAGGGCACGGGTGATGCCGTCGCCGACGGCCAGGTAGTAGGTGACCATGTCGAGCTTGGTGTAGCCGGGCTCGGGGAAGTAGACCTTGTCCGGGTGGGAGACCCGCACGGTCCGGTCGCCGACTTCCAGTTCCAGCGCTGCCGCCTTGCCTGCCATGCGGGCCACCCTAGGGCTCGCCGACAACTCACGCATACCGGACAATCACCCCATGGATCTTCCGGTGATGCCACCCGTGAAACCCATGCTCGCCAAGCCCGTGAAGCGGATCCCGCCGGGGATGCAGTACGAGGCGAAGTGGGACGGCTTCCGCGCGATCGTGCACCGGGACGGGCCGGAGCTCGTCATCGGCAGCCGCACCGGCAAGCCCCTCACCCGCTACTTCCCCGAGCTCGTCGAGGCCCTCGCGGAGCGGCTGCCGCAGCGCTGCGTGGTCGACGGCGAGATCGTCATCGAGCACGGCGGGCACCTCGACTTCGACCGGCTCGCCGAGCGGATCCACCCGGCCGAATCCCGGGTCCGGATGCTGGCCGAGACCACCCCGGCCCGGTTCGTCGCCTTCGACCTGCTCGCCCTCGGCGAGGTCTCGCTGCTCGACGTGCCGCTGAGCGAGCGGCGGACGGCCCTGGAGCGGGTCCTCGAAGGGGTCGACGCACCGGTCCACCTCACGCCGGCGACCACGGACGCCGCACTCGCCGCCCGCTGGTTCGAGCAGTACGAGGGCGCCGGCCTGGACGGGGTGATCGCCAAGCCGCTGGACTTGCCGTACCGGCCGGACGCCCGCCTCATGTACAAGATCAAGCACGAGCGGACGGCCGACGCGGTGGTGGCCGGCTACCGCTTCCACAAGAGCGGGCCGGTGGTCGGCTCCCTGCTGCTCGGCCTGTACGACGACGGTGGCGTCCTCCAGCACGTCGGCGTGTGCGCGGCGTTCACCGCCCAGCGGCGCGCCGAGCTGATCGACGAACTGGAGCCGCTCCGGATGGACCCGCCGGACGGGCACCCGTGGGCGGCCTGGACGGAGGAGGCCGCGCACGCGGAAGCGCGGCTGCCGGGCGCGCCGAGCCGCTGGTCGGGCAAGAAGGACCTGTCGTGGGTGGCGCTGCGGCCGGAGCGGGTCTGCGAGGTCGGCTACGACCACATGGAGGGGGACCGCTTCCGCCACACGGCCCAGTTCAAGCGGTGGCGCCCGGACCGGACCCCGGAGTCCTGCGGCTACGGGCAGCTGGAGGAACCGGTCTCGTACGACCTGGCGGAAATCCTCGCGTAGACCCCGCGCGTCCCGGCAGACCCGGGAGACCGGAGGGCCCCAGGGATCCCACCGGCACAGGAGCGGCCCGTCCGGAAGCCTCTCGACCGCGGAGTGAGATCCTTCACATTCCCGCGACGATCCAGGGGCCCCGACACCCCTCCGTGGAGATCGCGTTCGACGGGCTCCCGGACGATACGCAAGGTCGGTGCACAATCCGCGGGCCGACCGCGCGCCCCCGCACCTGCAAGAACGCCTCCGCGCCCGGACCGCGCCGGCGGGCGGTCGGCACGCGGGGCGGCGCCGTGTTCGACCGGGCGCCCAGCGCGCTGTCGCCCAGCCGCGACCGGCCCGTACCGGAACCTGTACCGGCATCCGGTACGTATGAAGGGGAGAACCTTCCGCACCCTTCCCGGACCGACTAGGACTGACCCGTGATCACCTCGCCCTCGCCCCTCGTCCCCGTCCCGATCCCCGACCGCGTGGCCGCGATGATCGGCTCCTGCCTTCCGCTGCACGTCCTCCAGGCCGAGGTCGACGCGGACTGCGCGGCGCGCGAGGTCTACCGGTTCCGGGGTCCGCTGTGCGCGGAGGACCGGGCGGACCGCGAGCACGCGCTCGCCGCGCTGGCACGGGCCAACAAGATCCTCGCCAAGCACCACCCGCAGCTGCCCGTCACCCCCTGACGGAGGGCCTCCGGGGTCCACCTGTTCGGCCGTCCCCCGGAGGCACGCCCGCGGCGCCGGTGTGACGCTGCGAGAGTGACCACGACCAGCGACGCAGCGCCCGCGCCCCCGGCCGCCACCGAGCCACCCGTGCTCGACAGCCGCCGCCGCAACATCGTCTTCGGCACGATCATGCTGGGTGTCCTCCTGGCCGCCCTCGACCAGACGATCGTCGGTACCGCCCTGCCCACCATCGTCGCGGACCTGGGCGGCGCCGCCCACATGTCGTGGGTGGTCACCGCGTATCTGCTCGCGGAGACGGTCGCGACCGTCCTCGTCGGCAAGTTCGGCGACCTCTTCGGCCGCAAGGTGATCTTCCAGATCTCCGCGGTCGTCTTCATCACCGGCTCGTTCCTGTGCGGACTCGCCACGAACATGACGCTGCTGATCGTCTGGCGCGGCCTCCAGGGCGTCGGCGCCGGCGGTCTCATGGTCACCTCGATGGCGCTCATCGCCGATGTGATCCCGCTGCGCGAGCGGGGCAAGTACCAGGGCGCGATCGGCGCGGTGTTCGGCGTCTCGACCGTCATCGGCCCGCTCCTCGGAGGTCTGTTCACCGACCACCTGACGTGGCGCTGGGCCTTCTACGTCAACGTCCCCATCGCGATCCTCGTCGTCATCGCCGCCGCCCGCACGATCCCCTCCGTGCGCTCCGCGAGCCGCCCCGTCATCGACTACGCGGGCATCGCGCTCGTCGCCGCCGGTTCCAGCGCCCTGATCCTGGCCACCAGTTGGGGCGGCAACGAGTACGCCTGGGGATCCGCCGTCATCATCGGTCTTTTCGCCGGCGGCCTGATCGCGCTGGCGCTCTTCTGCTGGGTGGAGACCCGGGCGGCCGAACCCATGCTGCCCATGCGGCTGTTCCAGAACCCCGTCTTCACCGTCTGCTCCGTGCTCAGCTTCGTGGTCGGCTTCGCCATGCTCGGCGCGATGACCTTCCTGCCGACGTATCTGCAGTACGTCGACGGGGAGTCGGCGACCATGTCGGGCATCCGCACCCTCCCCATGGTCGTCGGCCTGCTCCTCGCCTCGATCTTCAGCGGCAACGTCGTCAGCAAGACCGGCCAGTACCGCGTCTTCCCGATCGTCGGCTGCCTCGTGATGGGCGTCGGCCTCTACCTGCTCTCGCTCATGGGCCCCGAGACCGGAACCTGGCTCGAATCGCTGTACATGTTCGTGCTCGGCACCGGCATCGGCCTGTGCATGCAGGTCCTCACCATCGCCGTGCAGAACACCGTCGAGTACGCCGACCTCGGCACCGCCACCTCCGGCGTCACCTTCTTCCGCACCCTCGGCAGCTCCTTCGGCACGGCGGTCTTCGGCACGATCTACGCCAACTCCCTCCGGCCCAACCTCACCGCGGGCGTCGGAGAGGCCGCCGCCGTCGCCGGGAGCCTCGGCCTCGACCTCGACCCGGCCGGAATCGCGCAGGCCGCACAGAGCCCGGCCGGCCTGCACGGGCTCCCCGACCCGGTCGCCGAGCCGATCGTCCAGGCCTACGCCGACACCCTCCACACCGTCTTCCTCTGGACCGTGCCGGTCGCCGCCGTCGGCTTCGTCGTGGCCCTCTTCCTCAAGCAGGTGGCACTCCACGACTCGGCGCGCGCCGGCGCCCCCGACATGGGCGAGGGCTTCGCCTCCCCCACGATGTCCGGCGACTCGGAGAAGCTCCTCGAACTGTCCGTCGGCCGGATCCTGCGCCGCCAGGACATCGAGACGGCCCGCAGGATCGTCGGCGACTCCGACACCCGCCTCGACTTCGGCGGCGCCTGGGCCGTCATGCAGGTCGAGCTGTACACCCGGACCGTCGGGCACGCCAGCCTGGGCCTCATCTCGGCCGGGCGGCGCGTTCCCCCCGAGGTCCTCCTCCCGGTCTTCGACCGGATGGTCGACGAGGGCTTCCTCACCCGCGACGGCAACATCCTCTCCCACACGGCGGCGGGCAAGCGCGAGGCGGACGTCATCACCGACGCCTGGGGCGACTGGCTCGCCGACGTCGTCGCACGGGAACGCGGCCGCCCCACCGGTCCCGAACTGCGGGTCGCCACCGACTCCATCGCCAAGAAGATCGTCGCCGAGGACCTCGCGAACGGCATCCCCCGCACACCGGAGACGGTCGGCGCGGGCACCCGCTGAGGCAGGCCCCCGACCCGGACGCCACCGCCCCCGCCCCGGCCCGACCGGCGGGACTCGGGGCCTGCCCGGACGCCACCGCCCCCCACTTTCCGGACGGGGCCTAGGGTCGCGCCGCCCGGGTTCCCCGTATCACCAGCAGCAGCGGGACCACCGCCATCAGTTCGCCCAGGGCGCCGGTCCACAGGGCCGTGCGCACGCCCGCGTACTGGCCGAGGAGGCCGCCCGCCAGGGCGCCCAGGGGCATGCAGCCCCAGACGAGGAAGCGGAAGGTCGCCGTCACGCGGCCGAGCAGCGGGGCCGGGGTGAGGCGCTGGCGCAGCGCCACCGAGTTGATCTTGAAGGTCATGAAGGCGGTCCAGCCGAGCCCCTGGAGCACGCACGCCAGCGCGTACCGCCCGTCGGACTGGAAGAACGGCAGCGCGAGCAGCCACAGCACCCCGCTGACCACGACGGAGGCGCACATCGCGCGCCCCTCGCCGAGGCGGGCGGAGATCCGGGTCGTGAGGAGGCTGCCCAGGAAGCCGCCGACCGCCTCCGCCGTGAACACGAGCCCGCACAGGAACGGTGACAGGCCCAGGTCTCCCGCGAGCAGCACGAGGAGCATCGAGGTGCCGAGCGTGCCGCACAGGTTGGAGATCGCGGCGGTGAGCGTCAGCCCCCGCAGCAGGCGGTCGCGCCACACGAACCTCAGGCCCTCCGCGATCTCGTCCCGCAGCCGGGTGCCGGGGGCCGGCGCGGGTCGGGGGTCGGGACGGCGGATCCGGGAGAGGAGGAGCGCGGAGGCGAGGAAGCTGACGGCGTCGACGGCGAGCGCCACCGGGGCCGTCACCGCCGCGACGAGCGCGCCGCCCGCTCCGGGACCCCCGGCCGCCGTGACCGTACGGGACGCTTCGAGCGCCACGTTCGCCTCCACCAGCCGGTCCTCGTCGACCAGTCGGGGCAGATGGCTCTGGTACGCGATGTCGAAGAAGGCCGTGCAGACCGAAAGGCCGAAGGCGACCCCGTACACCTGGGGAAGGGTCAGGACCCCGAGCCACGCGGCGAGCGGCAGGGTGGCGAGGAGCGCGGCCCGGCCGAGATCGCCCACGATCATCACGCGCCGGCGGCGCATCCGGTCCACCCAGGCCCCGGCGGGCAGCCCCAGGAGCAGGAAGCCGAGGTACTCGCACATCACGAGCAGCCCCGCCTCGAAGGGCGACGCGCCGAGCGTGCCGATCGCCACGAGCGGGAGCGCGAGGACGGTGATCGCGGTTCCGGCCTGGCTCACGGTGTCGCCGATCCACAGCCGGCGGAAGTCCGGCAGCCGGAGCAGCCGGGGACGGGGAGGGGCAGGGACGGAAGAGGTGGTGGTCATGTCGGCGAACACCATCACCCGCGACCGGGTCCGACCATTGATTTAGTCTGGACGAAAAGCTCGTGGGCGGGGGTTGCCGGTGGGAGAGATACGGTTCGGGGTCGACGACCTGGCGCAGCTCCGGTTCGCCGTGTCCCCCTTGTGGGAGTCCGTCGCCGCACTGCGCGCCACGGCCGACCCGGGACGCCACGCCCTCCATCTCCCGTGGATCAAAACGGCGTTGACCGTCGGCGCGGCGCGCACCGACCTGCTCCCGCGGCTGTCGGAGCTCGAAGCCCTCGTGCCTCCGCCGCGCTGCCCCCTCGCCGAGATCGAGGAGGAACTCGCCGTGCTCACGGGGCCGCCGGACCGCGCGGAGGCCCTGCTCGGCTGGTGGCGGGCCGGCGTGCGCCCGTACTGGCCCCGGATCAGGGCCGTGTTGGAGGCCGACCTCGCGTACCGCACCCGGCAGCTCGCCGAGGACGGCATCCAGGAGGTCTTCGCCCACCTCCATCCGAGCCTGCGGTGGGCGGAGGACCGCCTCACCGGCGCCGGCCTCCCGGCCCGGGGCATCGCCCTGGACGGCGGCGGGATCACGCTCGCCCCGAGCGTCTTCACGACCCGCTGCGTCCTGCTCCCGGGGCGGGACTCCGAGTCGGGGCGGCCCGGCACCGCGCCGTGCCTCGTCTATCCCGCGCGGGCCGTCGGCACCCTGTGGGAGCGGCGCGCCGAGCCGGGCGACGGGCTCGCGCGACTCCTCGGGCGCAGCCGGGCGGGGCTTCTGGGGCGTACGAGCACCCCGACCACCACCACGGGCCTCGCCCTGCAGACGGGGTTGAGTCCCGGCGCGGTCTCGCAGCACCTCGCGGTCCTGCGGGACGCGGGTCTGGTGACCTCGCACCGGTACCGGCGCGAGGTGTACTACCGGGCCAGCGAACTCGGCCTGGCCCTGCTCGGGCCGGGCTCCCGGGACGGCCCGGCCTGATCGGCGAGACGCCCTCTAGTCGATGAAGTCGCCGTCCACGTAGACCCAGGCACCGCCGTGGCGGGCGAAGCGGCTGCGTTCGTGGAGGGCGCCGGGTTCGCCGTCGTGGAGGAAGCGGGCGGTGAAGGTGACGGTGCCGTGCTGGTGGAAGGCGGTGCCGTCGGTGGCGGCCTCGATGTCGAGGCCCGTCCAGCGCAGGGCGGGGTCGAAGTCGACGTCGTGCGGCCGGGTCTCCGGGGCCCAGGTCCGCAGGAGGTACGGCTCGTCGCGGACGACGAAGGCGCAGTAGCGGGACCGCATGAGGAGCTCGGCGGTGGGCGCCGTGCCGCCGGCCCCGGCGTGGAACCGGCCGCAGCACTCGCCGTACGCGGCGTCGAGGCCGCACGGGCAGGGCGAGGTCGCGGTCACGGCCGGCGCGGCGGGCGCGGTCGTACGGGGGCGGGGCTTGCGTCGGGACATGCCGCCATTCTCCCCCACCGCGGCGGCGGGGCGGCGCCCGGCATGTGGACGCCCGGATGGACCTCCGGCCGGAATCCCGCTGCTCAGAGGGCTCGTCCGAGTAGCGTACGAGCATGAAACTGACGATTCTCGGAGGCGGCGGATTCCGGGTGCCGCTGGTGTACGGCGCCTTGCTCGGCGACCACGCCGAGGGGCGGGTCACCCACGTCACCCTGTACGACCTGGACGACGCGCGGCTGTCGGCCATCGCCAGGGTGCTCGCGGAGCAGGGCGCGGGGGTGCCGGACGCGCCCGTGGTGACGGCGACGACGGATCTGGACGAGGCGCTGCGCGGGGCCGACTTCGTGTTCTCGGCGATCCGGGTCGGCGGGCTCGCGGGCCGGGCCGCCGACGAGCGGATCGCGCTGGCCGAGGGCGTGCTCGGCCAGGAGACGGTGGGCGCGGGCGGCATCGCGTACGGGCTGCGGACCGTGCCCGTGGCGGTGCACATCGCGCGCAGGGTCGCCGCACTCGCCCCGGACGCCTGGGTCATCAACTTCACGAACCCGGCGGGGCTGGTCACGGAGGCGATGTCCCGGATCCTCGGCGACCGGGTCGTCGGCATCTGCGACTCCCCCGTGGGCCTGGGGCGCCGGGTCGCCCGGCTCGTGGGCGCGAACCCGGACGAGGCGTGGATCGACTACGTGGGCCTCAACCACCTGGGCTGGCTGCGCGGGCTGCGGGTCGGCGGGCGGGACCTGCTGCCGGTCCTGCTCGCCGACGAGGAGGCGCTCGGCTCGTTCGAGGAGGGCCGGCTCTTCGGGCCGGAGTGGCTGCGCTCGCTCGGCGCGGTCCCCAACGAGTACCTGCACTACTACTACTTCAACCGGGAGGCGGTCCACGCCTACCGGACCGCCGAGCGGACCCGCGGCGCCTACCTCCGCGACCAGCAGGCCGGTTTCTACGAGGAGACGGCCAAGCCCGACACGTCGGCGCTCGCCGCCTGGCACCGTACGCTCGCCGACCGCGAGGCGACCTACATGGCCGCCAACCGGGAGGCCGCCGGGACCGGCGACCGCGACGAGGAGGACCTGGAGTCGGGCGGCTACGAGAAGGTGGCGCTCGCCCTCATGCGGGCCATCGCGCGGGACGAGCGCGCCACCCTGATCCTCAACGTGCGCAACGGCTCGACGCTCGCCGCGCTCGACGCGGACGCGGTGATCGAGGTGCCCTGCTCCGTCGACGCGAACGGCGCCCACCCGGTGTCGGTGGCCCCGCTGCCGTACCACGCCGTCGGTCTGGTGACGGCGGTGAAGGCGGTCGAGCGGGAGGTCCTCGCGGCGGCGGAGAGCGGCTCGCGGGCGACGGCCGTGAAGGCCTTCGCGCTGCACCCGCTGGTCGACTCGGTGGCGGTGGCCCGCCGTCTGGTGGACGGCTACCGGGCGGAGCACCCGGGACTTGCGTATCTGCGGCACTGAACCGTCGCGGAGCCGTACGACCGGCGAACATCTTTACGGGGCGGAGGGCGCGGCCTAGGCTCGCGCCCCATGACCTCACAGCGCAACGGAGCACACAGAGGCCTGGCCCGGATCGTCGCGGTCTGTCTGCTGGCCGCCGGACTCGTGGGAGCGGGACCGGCGGCCGCGGAGACCCCGACGCCCGGTGACGGTCCCGTCGTCGTCCCCGTCCAGACGACCGGGCCCGCCGACCGGCGGTTCAACCTGGTCTTCATGGGCGACGGTTACACCGCCGAGGAGATGCCCGCCTTCCGGGCCGACCTCGAACGGCACCTGAACACGCTGTGGAGCATCGAGCCGTTCGCCTCGTACCGCTCGTACGTCAACGTGTGGGCGGTGGAGGTCCCTTCGCCCGATTCGGGCGTCGACTGCGACCCGGCGCTGACCGCCCCGGCCCGTGACACCCCGCTCGACATGGGCTTCTGGGGCGGCTGCAACCCGGACAGCGTGCAGCGGCTGCTCACCGTCGACAGCCGCAAGGCCGCCGCGCTCGCCGACCTAGTCCCGGGCACGACCCGCGCCAACCGGCAGATCGTCGCACTGGCCCACAGCTCCACCTACGGGGGCGCCGGCGGAAGTTACGCCACGGCCTCCGGCGGCAACGCGCTCTCCTCCCTCATCACCCCGCACGAGATAGGCCATTCGCTCGGCGGCCTCCAGGACGAGTACGACTACTACGCTCGTGGGGTACCCGGCGAGGCCTACTCCGGGCCCGAGCCGAGCTCCGCCCACCACACCCTCCTGACGGAGGAGGAGATGCGGCGGCAGCGCGCCAAGTGGTGGCGCTGGCTCGGCGAGGACAGCGAGGCGGGCGGGGTCATCGGGCGCCACGAGGGCGGCCTGTACAGCACGAAGGAGGTCTGGCGCCCGAGCCGCCACTCCCTCATGAAGACCCTCGGCTACGCGTTCGACCAGGTGGAGCGCGAGGTGATGGTCAGGGCCATCTCGGCGAAGGTGAACCTGGTCCAGGACCACACGCCGAACACGGCGCCGATCGGCGCGGACCGGACCGTGTGGGTGGACACCCTGCACCCGGTCGGCGGAGCGCTCGCCGTCACCTGGCGGCTGGACGGCCGCACCCTCGCCACGCTCGGCGCGCGCAGCGTCGACCTGCGACGCCTCGGCGTCTCCCCCGGCGCGCACACCCTGACGGCGACGGTGACCGATCCGACGCCCTTCGTCCGCGATCCCGAGGTCCGCGCCTCGACCGCGCTCACCCGTACGGTCACCTGGTCGGTGGACCCCTCGCTCACCACGCGGGAGGAGCCGGTGGAGGCCGCGTTCACCGGGCACACCCCCACCGGGAAGCCGGTCGGCGCCCGGTCGGTGGTCCACGCGGACACCACCCGTCCCGCGGACCGCACCCCGGCCGTGCACTGGCGCCTCGACGGCCGGCCGGTCCGCCCGGCCGGCCGCAACGACCGTGACCTGGACCTGGGTTCGCTCCGCCCCGCGCCCGGTACGCACACGCTCACCGCGCGCATCCCGGGGACGGCCGAGGAGCTGCGCTGGACGGTGGACGCCCGCCCGGCGACGGCCTCGTACGAACTGTCCGCGCCGCTGCGCACGGTCCGGCGCGCGGACGGGCCCGACGAGTACGTCTACGACGGCCCGTTCACGATGCGGCTGACCGCACGGGACGACCAGGAGGGCGCCGTGGTCAGCCAGTTCCGGGTCGACGGCGACGGCTGGTACACGTACTACGGCTGGCCGACGGACGCGGACGCGCCGTTCCGGTTCTCGCCCGGCGGCACCGCGGTCGACGACCTCGTGTACGGGAAGCTGGGCCGGAGCCGCGCGGTGCCGTGGGACGACGCCACCCCGGACTACGGCACGCACACCGTCGAGTACCGCACGATCGACGCGGCCGGGAACGTGGGCCGCGCGCGGAGCTTCCTGGTGACGCTGGTGAAGCCGTAGGGAGTGCCCGCGCGGGAAGCGAAGGGGGGCCCGTGGACCGGAATCAG
>NZ_JBHJQI010000183.1:0-14678 GCF_042262805.1 Streptomyces sp. NPDC056361 | reverse complement strand
GTCACATTCCCGTCGTCGCCCGCGGGGCAGACGGGAATGTGACGACAGGCCCTAGGGCGGGGCAGGGCCGCTTGTCAGTGCCGGGGCCTAGGGTGCGGTCCATGACGACTGCGCCGCGCCCCGCCGCCGAACTGTCCGCCGACGACGCCCGCAGGATCGCGCTGCGCGCCCAGGGGTTCCTGGGCGCTCCCGACCGCAGGGCCGGGGTGCGCGGGGTCCTCAGGTCGCTCGGCCAGGTCCAGCTCGACACCATCTCCGTACTGGCCCGCTCCCACGAGCTGATCCCGTACGCGCGCCTGGGCGCCGTCGGCCGCACGACCGTCGAGGACGCGTACTGGACCGGGGCGCACGCCTTCGAGTACTGGTCGCACGCCGCCTGCGTGCTGCCCGTCGAGGAGTGGCCGCACTTCGCCTTCCGCCGGCGCGCCTACCGCAACCGCCCGCACTGGGGCCACGAGCTGTCGCCCGGGGCGTACGACAAGGTGATCGACCAGCTGCGGGACCAGGGACCGCTGACGGCGACGGAGCTGGGCGGCGCGAAGAACAAGGGCGAGTGGTGGGACTGGTCCGACTCCAAGATCGCCGTCGAGCGGGCG
The DNA here is from genome assembly GCF_042262805.1 of Streptomyces sp. NPDC056361. Taxonomy (NCBI): domain Bacteria; kingdom Bacillati; phylum Actinomycetota; class Actinomycetes; order Kitasatosporales; family Streptomycetaceae; genus Streptomyces; species Streptomyces sp. NPDC056361. The sequence continues at coordinate 14,082 of NZ_JBHJQI010000183.1, read as the reverse complement.
CTGATGTACGGCGAGGTCGTCGTCACGGAGCGGCGCAGCTGGAAGCGGGTGTACGACCTGGCCGAGCGGGCGATCCCGCAGGAGCTGCTCCACGACGACCTGGACGACACCGAGTGCGTGCGACGCCTGGTGCGGCAGGCCGGCGAGGCCCTCGGCGTGGGCACGCGCACGGACATCGCCGACTACCACCGGATCAAGGCCGAGCAGTTCGACGCGGTGGTCGAGGCCTCGGGTCTGGTGCCGGTGACGGTGGCGGGCTGGGGGAAGCCCGCCTGGGCCGATCCGGCGGCCCTGGCGACGGAGCCGCGCGGCCGGCACCGCACGACGCTGCTCTCGCCGTTCGACTCGCTGATCTGGGAACGGCCCCGCACCGAGCGGATCTTCGGCTTCACCCACCGCCTGGAGGCGTACGTGCCGAAGCCGAAGCGGATCCACGGCTACTTCGCGATGCCTGTCCTCGCCGGCGGCCGCCTCGTCGGCCGGGTCGACCCCGCCCGCGAGGGCCGCACCCTCGTCGCCCGCCAGATCACCCTCGACGGCCCCAAGGCCGTCCCCGCCGTCGCCCGGGCACTGCGCGAGGCGGCCGAGTGGGTCGGCTGCGACTCGGTCTCGGTCGAGCGCGTCGACCACCCCGACCTGGCCGCCGCCCTGGTGGCCGCGCTGAACTAGCGGATCTCCAGGATCTTCTCCCGCATCGCGTACACCACGGCCTCCATCCGCGAGTGCAGCTGGAGCTTCTCCAGGATGTTCCGGACGTGGTTCTTCACCGTGTTCTCGGAAATGAAGAGTTCCTTGGCGATGTCCCGGTTGTTCATCCCGGTCGCGACGAGCTTGAGGACCTCGAGCTCGCGGTCGGTGAGCCGGGGCGCGGGCACCAGCCGGCGCTCGTCGGTGCGCTGGATCATCGACTTGAACTCGGTGAGGAGTTTCGACGCCATCGACGGGCTGATCTGCGACTGCCCGTCCGCGACCGCCCGGATCGCCGTCGCGACCTCGTCGGTGGAGATCTCCTTGAGGAGGTAGCCGGTGGCGCCGGCCTTGATCGCGTCGTAGAGGTCGGCCTCCTCGTCGCTGATCGTCAGCATGATGATCTTCGCGCTGGGGGCCACCTCCTTGATGGAGGTGCACGCCTCGATGCCGCCGCGCCGGGGCATGCGTACGTCCATCAGCACGATGTCGGGCAGCAGATCGGCGGCCTTGTCGACGGCCTCGGCACCGTCACCGGCCTCTCCGACGACCTGGATGTCCTCCTCCTGCGCGAGGACGATCTCGAGTCCGCGGCGGAAGAGGGCATGGTCGTCCACGACGAGGACCCGGATCGGCTCTTTGCGGAATGCACCGCTGTCCGATTCCGATCCCTCGGGGACCGCACCACCGTGCTCGCGCCCGCTGAGCACCGGCCCGAAGCTGTCCGCCATCGTTCCTCCCCCTGAAGGCCGTGGCCTGAATTCGTTTCCGGTCCTCCAACCGCTGCTCGGAGAGCACCGGTTGGCGTGCACGCCATGATTTCATGCCCCGGCGGCGCTGGGGTGCTCGATGGACGCACGGGGGTGCCCCTGGGGGGCGCCGTGCGCTCCAGGGGCACCGAATGGGACGGCTGAGGTGTGGGGTGGTGCGGGGCGGCGGCCGGTCAGCCGCCGAGTGCACCGCCGGCGCCGCCGCCCTCGGCGAGCGGGTCGCTCTCCAGGTGGATGACGCCGTAGTCGTACGCGTGTCGCCGGTAGACGACGCTCGGCTGCTTGTTGTCGGAGTCGACGAAGAGGTAGAAGTCGTGGCCGACCAGCTCCATCTCGTAGAGCGCCTGGTCGAGCGTCATGGGGGCGGCCCGGTGGGTCTTCTCACGGACCACCAGCGGGCCCTCGCCCTGGACTTCGATCGAGCCCATCATCGTGGTGGGCACCTTGTCGGGCTCGTCGGCGGCCAGTTGGCCGTCACCGTTGAGCTGGGCGGCGCCGGGCACCACGTCCCCGACCTCCGCTGCCGACAGCCTGCCATTGCCGCGGCGGGTGTACCGCTTGTCGTGCTGCTTGCGCAGTCGTGCCTCGAGCTTGTCGCTGGCGAGGTCGAGCGCTGCGTACGGGTCGCCTGCCGCAGCTTCCGCCCGGATCACCGGGCCTCGGGAGTGGAGGGTGATCTCCACGCGGTCGGACCTGTCGGCCTGCCGCGGGTTGTGCTCCTTGGACACCTCGACGTCGAGGCTGATCACCTTGCCGTCGAGCTTCTGGATCTTCTCCAGCTTCAGCTTCTCGGCCACGTGCTTGCGGAACCGCTCGGGCACCTCGGTCTTGCGGCCCTTGACGACGATGTCCACGCAGAACTCCGTTCCCGGATCGCCCTGGTCGGCTCCTTGGCCGCCGGGGATCTCCCTTTGCACCAGACTCCGGTGGATTACCGGAGCTCGGACTTGGCGACTTTCACCTCCTCCTCCCCAGTCGACAAGATCCCCACCCCATCGACAAGAGGTTAATTCGCCCTGAACTCCTGTCCTGTAGGCGCAACCATGTATTCGGTGAGGCGATGGCGTTCGCCATTCCTCACAACCGAACATAGCCCCTTCGGACGGGTGTCGGCACCCGCTACCGCGACATAGCTCCGTTCGAGTGCTTTCACCACTCACCACCTGCAACGATCCAAGTTCCCGGCGAGTTCCGGTTTATTTCGAACGAGGCTGGAGAGGATGCGATCACAGCCCCTACCCGCTGTTCGAATTCGCGCTGCGCCGAACCGGCCGGTAAGCCGTGCGGTATTCCCCGAATGAACGGCGGGTGTACGCCTCCGAGGGCGCGCGCCGCCTCCGCGAGCGAGGCGCCCGTGGTCATCAGGTCGTCCACGAGGACCACCCTTCCCGCCGTCAGGAGCCGCGCGCCGCCCGGCACGACCTCCAGTGCCCCGGCCAGGTTCGCGAGCCGCCCGCGCGCTCCGAGGCCCGCCTGGTCCGCCACGTACCTCCGCTGGCGCAGCACGGGCACGACCCGCGCCGCCCGCCCCGACCTCCGCAGCCGCGCCGCCGCCGCGAGCGCGATCCGCCGCGTCGGATCGTGCCCACGTGCCCGTACGGAACGTCGTGACGACGGCACCGGTACAAGGAGCAGCGGCGGCCCTCCGAGGCCCTCCTGCACCCCCGCAGCGGCCTCCACGGCCGCGGCGAGCGCTCCCCCCAGAGGCCGGGCCAACGTCAGCGCCCCCCGCTCCTTGTGCGCGAGCAGCAGCTCCCGTACGGCGCCGGCATACGGCGCGGCAGCATGCACCACCGGCAGCCCGACGGGCTCGGGCGAGGGCCGCACCCGACTCGTCCCCGTACCCCGCAGCTCGGCCGCACACGACGGACACACCTCCGCCCGCGGCCTGCCGCAGCCTCCGCAGGCGACCGGCAGCACCAGCCCGGCGATCTCCCGCCACCACCCCCGCATGGCTCCACTCTGCGCCTCCCGGCGCCCCTCGGCCACCCCTGTGGAAAACCCCGCGCCCCTCCGGAGTACGTCAGGTGCCGACCCCCAGGCCCCACCCCGAAACCTGCTGGGCCCTCTCGGTCTCCGGCGGAAAACCACCCCGTCGGATCCCGCCTATCCCGCCAAACCCGCCGATCCCTCCGACCCCGCTACCCCGGATAGACCGGCGAGCCCCCCGTCTTGACCACCGGCTGCCAGTTGGTCCCCGGGACGAGGCGGACGATGCCGTCGCTGCCGGAGTCGGCGACGACGGGCGTCTTGTCGTTCTGCGGGGCGGCGACGGAGGTCACCCCGTCGAGACCGGGCAGGACCGAGGTCGCCGATGTCGAGCCGTCGGTCTGGAGGTAGCGGATCTGCTGGACGCCGCCCGCTTCCCTGCCGACCACGACGAGCCGGCTCGGGCCGGCCCAGGAGACGGCCGTGACGGACTCCATCCGGGGCGTGGCGGGCTGGAGGTCGAGGACGGAGACGACCCGCTCGTCACCTGCCGTCTGGCGCTGGACCCGGCCGATCTGCAGGGTCGTGCGCTCGCCGCGGGTGACCACCAGCGCGATCCGGACGCCGTCCGCGGAGACCCGCAGCGACTCGATCCGGGCGTCGTCGTCCAACCAGGGCGTACGGACCTCGACGGGGTCGCCGGTGCCGTCGGGCACCATCCAGAGGCGCGGCGAGGCGGGGTCCCGGTCGGCGACCCACAGATCGCCGCGGCCGTCCCAGCTGGGCGCGGACAGCCGGTCCTCGGGCCGGGCGGCCTTGCTCCTGAGGATCGCGGCCGGCATGTCCTGCTCGGTGGTGATCGAGGAGACGTACAGCTCACGGCCGGTCGCCCCGACCCCGGCGGCCCGGGTCTCGCCCCGGTCGACGGCGACGGACCTGAGCTGCACGCCGCTCTTGCCGAGCGGCCCCGCCACTTCGGTGGGCGTGGCGGACTCCTTGGCGCCGACCATCAGCATCATCAGCTTGCCGTGGCTGTCGACGAAGTACGGGTTCTCCCCGCGGTCCGCGTTGCGGACGGCGGCGAACTCGGCCGCCTGCCCCTTGCCCAGCCGGCACAGCGACTGGCCGCCGGACCCGAGGAGCTCCACCTGCTCGACCCGTACGGAGGTCAGGTCACCGAGCGTGAAGAGCAGCTGCGCGGCCATCCGGCGGCAGGCGTCGCCGCCCGCCCGGTCCGCCTTGGCGTTGAGCGGCACGCGCAGCGTGGACTGGTCGTCGGGCGCCAGCGTGGTGACGCCCTCCTTCAGCTCCGTCCCGGAGAGGAACGACGAGTCGACGGCGGGCTTCAGCCAGTTCGTCGGTCCTTCGAGCAGCGCCTTGACCGTCTGCGTCACCGGATCCATCCGGGTGACCGGGTCCTGCCGCTGCCGGATGTAGACGGGGTCGGCGACGACCCAGTCCTCCCCGGAGGCGAAGTAGTACTTGTTGACCGAGCGGTAGTTGCGCAGGAAGTCGGCCTCGCCGAGCACCAGGCCGGGCGGGAGGCTGTCGATGCGCCACTCCTTGCCCTTGCCGTTCGCCGTGGGCTGCTGCACGACGTGGATCGACTGGACGTACTCGGCGGGACTGACCGGCTGGTACGCGTGCCGGGCGTCCACGGTGGCGATCTTGCGCCCGGAGAGCGGGTAGGCGCGGCCCTGGTTCTCGGGGTCGGCATTGCGGTCGGCAGGTTCGCGGTCGGGCGCGGTGGTGAGCACGGTGATGCTCTGCTCCGGCTTCCAGCTCCGCGCGGCCCTGTTCGTCAGGTACTTGCGGGCGGTGGCGAAGCCCGGGTCGTCACTGGTCATGGCTTCGAGGAAGCCGTCGACGATCTCGTCCGGTTCGGCGTTGTCGCGGGGCGCGACGGCGTAGACCCGTACCTGCGAGTCGCCCTGGTTGGCCCCCTTCACCGCCTGGACGTCACCGCTGTCGGGCATCGTCGCGCAGGCGGTCATGAGGAGCCCGCCGCACGCGGCCAGCACGACCACCCGCGTCACCCGTCCCCGCCCCGCGTGCTCCACTCGGGAGTCAGCGCCCACGTGTCCCGTCCTCCCGCTCCGCGTTCCCGTTCCCACCGGCCCCCGCCGTGGTCGTCTCGCCGCCGTCGGTCTCCGTGGCCGCGCGCGCGACCACCCGCGCACCGCTGCCGGGCAGGGCCGTCGGGTCGACGGTCGCCCGCGACGGCGCGGGCAGCCTCGGCGGTACGGGGAGCGGGGGCCGCTCCCCGGCGGGCTGCGCCGGGACCCGGCGCGCGTTCTCCTGGGCACGCCCGGCGGCCGCCTGCTCGCGGTTGCGCCGCGAGTCCTCGGGCTCCAGCGGGATCGGGGAGCCCCGCAGCGGCTCGTCCGCGGTGCGCGGCAGGGTCAGCCGGAACTGCGAACCGCCACCGGGCTCGCCCCAGGCCTGGAGCCAGCCGCCGTGCAGCCGGGCGTCCTCGACGGCGATCGACAGGCCGAGGCCCGTGCCGCCGGTGGTGCGCGCGCGGGCGGGGTCGGCGCGCCAGAAGCGGTTGAAGACCCGGGTGGCCTCGCCCGGCTTGAGTCCGACGCCGTAGTCGCGGACGGCGACGGCGACGGCTCCGCCCGCGGCGGCCAGCTTCACCACCACGTCGCGGCCCTCGCCGTGCTCGACGGCGTTGACGACGAGGTTGCGCAGCACCCGCTCGACCCGGCGGGCGTCCGCCTCGGCCACCACGGGCTGCTTGTCGCCGACGACCACGATCCGGGTGCCCTTGCGCTCGGCGAGGGGTTCGGCACCGCCGATCACCCGCCGGACGACCTGGCGCAGGTCTATCGGCTCGGCCTCCAGCGCCGCCGCTCCCGCGTCGAAGCGGCTGATCTCCAGGAGGTCGGAGAGCAGCGACTCGAAGCGGTCGAGCTGGTCGCCGAGGAGCTCGGCGGAACGCGCGGTCACGGGGTCGAAGTCGACCCGCGCCTCGTGGATGACGTCGGCCGCCATCCGGACCGTGGTCAGCGGGGTGCGCAGCTCGTGCGACACGTCCGAGACGAACCGCCGCTGCATCCGCGACAGCTCCTCCAGCTGCTGGATCTTCAGCTGGAGGCTCTGCGCCATCTTGTTGAAGGCCTCGCCGAGCCGCGCGATGTCGTCCTCGCCGGTGACCTTCATCCGTTCCTGGAGCCGGCCGGCGGAGAGCCGCTCGGCGATCCCCGCGGCCATCCGTACGGGGGTGACGACCTGGCGCACCATGAGCCAGGCGATGGCGCCGAGCAGGACGACGACGAACAGTCCGGCGGTCGCGAGCGTGCCCTTGACCAGGGTGAGGGAGTCCTCCTCCTGCGTCAGCGGGAAGAGGTAGTACAGCTCGTACTGCTTGCCCTCGGCGTCGTTGAGCCGCTTGCCGATCACGAGCCCGCGCTCGGACGCCTTGCCGCTGGTGTAGTGGATCCGGGTGGACTGCTGGAAGGTGTCCGTGCCCTGGGCCACGGAGTGGCGCAGTTCGGCCGGGATGCTCGTGGTCGGGTCGACCTCGCCGGAGGCGCGGGCACCGCGGCTCGCGGCCTCACCGGTTTCGAGGGAGAGCGCGACCACGTTGAAGGCGCTCTGGCCACCGCTGGCGAGTTGCTCGACCAGCGTGGAGCGCCAGTTCACGGACGCGCCCGCCCGGACGCCTTCCTGCTGGCCGGGGGCCGAGGACGTGGTCGCCGCCCGGTCCTGGGCGGCGGAGAACCCGCCGGCGGCCTGGCTCTGGGCGGCCTTCTCCTTGGCTTCGAACAGGCCGTTGCGAACCTGCCCGATCACGACGATGCCGAGCAGCAGCACCACGCCGAGCGACATCAGCAGGGTGCCGGCGACGACCCGCAGCTGGATGTTCCGCCGCCACAGCCGCAGGGCGGGCAGCAGCGGGCGGCGCACCCAGCGCACGAAGAGCCGGAAGACGGTTCCTCCCGGCGTCCCGCCCTGGAGGAGCCGTCCGCCGCGCGGCAGACGGCCGGAACGCGAGCCCCCCCGCCCCGGTCCGGCAGTCCGCCCCGTACGGACTCCCGGATCCCCGGGCTTCGGAGCAGTACTGCCTGCACTCATGTCAGCTCGGTCCCGCCTTGTAACCGACACCACGGACGGTCACCACGATCTCCGGGCGCTCCGGGTCCTTCTCGACCTTCGAGCGCAGCCGCTGGACGTGCACGTTCACCAGCCGGGTGTCGGCCGCGTGCCGGTAACCCCAGACCTGCTCCAGCAGGACCTCACGGGTGAAGACCTGCCACGGCTTGCGCGCCAGCGCGACGAGCAGGTCGAACTCGAGCGGGGTCAGGGCGATGGACTGCCCGTCCCGCTTCACGGAGTGCCCGGCCACGTCGATGACCAGGTCACCGATGGTCAGCTGCTCCGGCGCCGGCTCCTCGGACCTCCGCAGCCGCGCCCGGATACGGGCGACGAGCTCCTTCGGCTTGAACGGCTTCACGATGTAGTCGTCGGCGCCGGACTCCAGGCCCACCACCACGTCCACCGTGTCGCTCTTGGCCGTGAGCATGACGATCGGCACACCCGACTCGGCCCTGATCAGGCGGCACACCTCGATGCCGTCCCGTCCGGGCAGCATCAAGTCGAGCAGCACCAGGTCAGGCTTGGCCTCCCGAAATGCGGCAAGCGCCTTGTCACCGTCCGCGACGAACGACGGCTCGAACCCTTCACCCCGCAGCACGATGCCGAGCATCTCGGCCAGTGCGGTGTCGTCGTCGACGACAAGAACGCGTCCCTTCATATCGACATCATCCCATTAGCCAATCGTTACCTGCCGTGACCTGCCCCACAGCGCCTCCCCCAGCTCGGGTCGCGATCTTGCCGACCGCACCCCGTTCGGCCCGTCACCGCACGGATCGTGCGGCCTCATCGGGCATCCGCACAGTGTGCCGCCTGCCGCTCGCACAATGAAGGTCCGGATGAAGGTACGAACGAGTCGGCGGCCCCCGCCCGCCGGTGAGCCCCGCGTGGCACGATGGCACCCGGCCCGCCGCCGTGTCAGGTGTCGGCCGCCGTGACCGAGCCGGTTTCGCCGATCCGGCACCGCGACCATTCCTCCGAGGTGGACGACCGTGAACGACACTCCGGGCTGGACCTCGCCCGGATCCGCCCCCTCCGACGGCCAGGACGGCTCCGGGGTTCCCCGGCCCGCCGCTCCGGCCGACGCGAACGGCTCCGCCCCCCAGTGGTCGAAGGACCAGCCGCCCGCCGGCCAGTGGTCCCCGCCCACCGGACAGACGCCGCCGCCCGCCGCCGGCCAGAACTGGGGAGCTCCGCCCCCTCATGTGAACTGGGGCAGGCCGCCGGCCGCGAAGCCCGGCGTGATCCCGCTGCGCCCGCTCGGCATGGGCGAGATCCTCGACGGGGCGGCGAAGACGCTCCGCACCTACTGGCGCACGGTGCTCACCATCACGGTCACGGTCGCGGTGATCTCCCAGATCGCCGACATCCTGGCCCAGCGGTATCTCGTCCCCGCGCCCGAGGCGATCAGCCCGGACGCCACACCCGCCGAACAGCTCCAGCAGTCCCTGGAGTCGTTCCAGTCCTCGCTGATCGGCCTGGGCCCGTCCCTGCTGGTCACGCTGATGGCGTCCACGGTCAGCGCGGCCCTGCTGACCGTCGTCATCAGCCGCGCCGTCCTGGGCCGCCCGGTCACGCTGAGCTCCGCCTGGCAGGAGGCCCGCCCCCGCCTGCTCCAGCTGATCGGACTGACCCTGCTCACGGCCGGACTGGGCGCGGCCGTCGTCTGCGCCGGTCTCCTCCCGGGGCTCCTGATCGGTGGCGCCCCCGGCGTGGCGCTCGTCGTCCTCGGCGGCCTCGGCGCCATGGCGGCCGCCGTCTGGCTGGTGATCCGCTTCAACCTCGCCTCTCCCGCCCTGATGCTCGAACGCCAGGGCGTGATCCGGTCGATGAAGCGCTCGGCCAAGCTGGTGCAGGGCTCGTGGTGGCGGATCTTCGGGATCACGCTGCTCACCCAGCTGCTGATCTTCCTCTTCGTCATGATCATCGCGATCCCGTTCACCATCGTCGGCATCGCGGCCGACGGCGACGGCTTCTCGGGCCTCCTCTCCGGCACGCCCACCTCCTTCGGCTGGCCGTTCCTGATCATCACGGGCATCGGCGGCGTGATCACCAGCGCGGTGACCTTCCCGATCTCCGCCGGCGTGACCGTCCTGCTCTACATCGACCAGCGCATCCGCCGCGAAGCCCTGGACCTCGAACTGGCCCGGGCCGCCGGACTCCCCGGCTACGACTCCGCCCCCGGCGACCGCACCGTCGGAGGCTGATGCCGTGACGGTCACGGGGGGAACGACCGCGGCACCGCCGACACGACTGCTCGCCGACGACGGCGTACCGGTGGACATCTCCCGCCTCCCCGCCCGCGAGGCGGCGGAGCGGGAGCTGTCCGATCCGGCGTACCACCAGAACGATCCGAGCCTCCTCCAGCGCGGCCTCGACCGCTTCTGGGAGTGGCTCGACGACCTGTTCGGCGCCGTGTCGGGCGCCACCCCGGGCGGCGCCATCGGCGTCGCCGCCGTCGTCCTGGTCGTGATCGCCCTCGTCGCCGCCCTCTGGTGGCGCCTGGGCACCCCGCACCGGACCGCCGGCACCACCGGGGACTCCCTCTTCGCCGACGGCCCCCGCACCGCCCGCGAGCACCGCTCTGCCGCCGCCCGCCACGCCTCCGCGGGCCGCTGGAACGAGGCGGTCCAGGAACGGATGCGGGCCATCGTCCGCTCCCTGGAGGAGCGCACCCTGCTCGACCCCCGCCCCGGCCGCACCGCCGACGAGGCCGCCGCCGAGGCGGGCCGTTCCCTGCCCTCCCGCGCGGACGACCTCCGCCTCGCGGCCCGCGCCTTCGACGACGTCACATACGGCGGCCGCACCGCCGACGAACCCGCGTACCGCCGCGTCGAAGCACTCGACACCGCCCTCGAGCGCACCCGCCCCACCCTCGACGCGGCCTCCACGGAGGCTCCCGCATGAGCCGCGCGGCCACCGCCCCCACGTCGACGGCCCCCTCCGCCCGCCGGGTCTGGACCCGGGTCCGCAGCGCCGCCCTGGTCGTCGCCCTCGTCCTGATCGGCGGCATCGCCCTCGCGACCATGCGCTCCGGCGACGCCCACGGCGCCCTCGACCCCCGCTCCGCCGACCCTTCCGGCAGCCGCGCCGTCGCCGAACTCCTCAAGGCCCGAGGCGTCACGATCACCGTGGCCACCACCCTCGACGAGGCCACGGCCGCGACCGACCCCGCCTCCACGCTCCTGGTCACCACCCCCGACCTCCTGACGGGCACCCAGCAGGCCACCCTCCACGCGACCATGGCCCGCTCCACCGGCCGTACCGTCCTCGTCGGCGCGGGCACGGCCTCCCTCGACACCCTGGCCCCCGGCATCACTGCCGCCACCAGCGCCTCCGTACGGAACCTCGCCCCGTCCTGCGCCCTTCCCGCCGCCACCCGCGCCGGCAGCGTCGACCTCGGCGGCGAGCGCTACCTCACCTCCCCCGGCACCACCGCCGACACGTGCTACCCCTCCGACGGCCTGCCGACCCTGGTCCGCCTCCCCGGCCCCGGCACCACGGACACGGTCCTCATCGGCTCGCCCGACATCCTGTCCAACAACCGTCTCGACCAGCAGGGCAACGCCTCGCTCGCCCTCCAACTCCTCGGCTCCCGGCCCCATCTCGTCTGGTACCTCCCCTCCCTCGCCGACACCTCGGCCACCACCGACGACACCCCGGACAGCTTCTTCTCCCTCATCCCCTCCGGCTGGCTGTGGGGCACCCTCCAACTCGCCTTCGCGGCCCTGCTCGCCGCCATCTGGCGCGGCCGCCGCCTCGGCCCCCTGGTGACCGAACGACTCCCGGTCGCCCTCCGCGCCTCCGAAGCCACCGAGGGCCGCGCCCGCCTCTACCGCAAGGCCGACGCCCGCGACCGCGCCGCCACCGTCCTGCGCACCGCGACCCGCGCCCGCCTCGCCCCCCTGCTCGGCGTCGCCCGCCAGGACGCCCACTCCCCCGAGCGCCTCCTCCCCGCACTCTCCGCCCGCCTCCCGGGCACCACCGCGGACCCCCGCACCCTCCTCTTCGGCCCGGCTCCCGCCGACGACGCCGCCCTCATCCGCCTGGCGGACCAACTCGACGCCCTCGAAAGAGAGGTACGCACCTCATGAGCGCCCCGACCCCCGAGACCGCTACGGACTCGGACAGCGCCCGCGCCTCCCTGGAGGCCCTGCGCACCGAGATCGCGAAGGCCGTGGTCGGCCAGGACCCCGCCGTCACCGGTCTCGTCGTCGCCCTGCTCTGCCGGGGACACGTCCTCCTCGAAGGCGTCCCCGGAGTCGCCAAGACCCTGCTGGTCCGCTCGCTCGCCGCCGCCCTCGAACTCGACACCAAGCGCGTCCAGTTCACCCCCGACCTGATGCCGAGCGACGTCACCGGCTCCCTGGTCTACGACACCCGGACCGCAGAGTTCTCCTTCCAGCCCGGCCCGGTGTTCACCAACCTGCTGCTCGCCGACGAGATCAACCGCACGCCCCCGAAGACCCAGTCCTCCCTCCTGGAGGCGATGGAGGAACGCCAGGTCACCGTCGACGGCACTCCCCGCGCCCTGCCCGAGCCGTTCCTGGTCGCCGCGACCCAGAACCCCGTCGAGTACGAGGGCACCTACCCTCTCCCTGAGGCCCAACTGGACCGGTTCCTGCTCAAACTGACGGTCCCTCTGCCCTCGCGCGCGGACGAGATCCAGGTCCTCACCCGTCACGCCGAAGGCTTCGACCCCCGCGACCTGAAGGCCGCCGGCGTCCGCCCCGTCGCGGGCCCCGCCGAGCTGGAAGCAGCCCGAGCCGCCGTCGCCAAGGTCTCGGTCTCCCCCGAGATCGCCGGCTATGTCGTCGATATCTGTCGTGCCACGCGTGAATCCCCCTCGCTCACGCTCGGGGTCTCTCCCCGAGGCGCCACCGCCCTGCTCTCCACCGCCCGCGCCTGGGCCTGGCTCACCGGCCGGGACTACGTCACCCCGGACGACGTGAAGGCACTCGCTCTCCCCACCCTGCGTCATCGCATCCACCTGCGGCCCGAGGCCGAGATGGAGGGGGTCACCCCCGACTCCGTCATCAACTCGATCCTCGCCCACGTCCCCGTACCCCGCTGAGAACGGCGCCCCATGGCCCTCACCGGACGCACCGCGCTGCTCGCCGCCCTCGGATCGCTCCCCGTCGGCCTCCTCGCCCCCAGCTGGGCGGGGATGCTCGCGGTGAACGCGCCGCTCTCACTAGCAATTCTGTGCGACTACGCCCTGGCGGCGCCAGTACGAAAGCTGCAATTCACCCGAAGCGGTGACACATCCGTTCGACTCGGTGACGCGGCAGATGTCCGACTCACCGTCACCAACCCGTCCCGCAGGCCCCTTCGTGCCCAGATCCGCGACGCCTGGCCGCCCAGCAGCTGGCTCCCCGGCACCGAACACGCCGCGTCCCGCCACACACTGAAGGTCCCCGCCGGCGAACGCCGCCGCCTCGCCACGGCCCTCCACCCCACGCGCCGCGGCGACCGCCACGCCGAACGGATCACCATCCGCTCGTACGGCCCCCTCGGCCTCGCGGCCCGCCAGGGCAACCACGAGGTCCCCTGGACGGTCCGCGTCCTCCCGCCCTTCACCAGCCGCAAGCACCTGCCGTCCCGCCTAGCCCGGCTCCGCGAACTCGACGGCCGCACCAGCGTTCTGATCCGCGGTGAGGGCACGGAGTTCGACAGTCTCCGCGAATACGTCCCCGGCGACGACACCCGCTCGATCGACTGGCGGGCCACGGCTCGACAGAACACGGTCGCCGTCCGCACCTGGCGCCCGGAACGCGACCGGCACATCCTCATCGTCCTCGACACCGGCCGCACCTCCGCGGGCCGCGTCGGCGACGTCCCCCGCCTCGACGCCTCCATGGACGCGGCCCTGCTCCTCACCGCGCTCGCCTCCCGCGCCGGTGACCGCGTGGACCTCCTCGCCTACGACCGCCGCCTCCGCGCCCAGGTCCAGGGCCGATCCGCCGGCGACGCCCTCCCGGCCGTGGTCAACGCCCTCGCCCCCCTCGAACCCGAGCTGGTCGAGACGGACGCCCGCGGCCTCGCCGCGACCGCCCTCACCCGCGCCCCGCGCCGCTCCCTCATCGTGCTGCTCACGAGCCTCGACGCCGCCCCGATCGAGGAAGGCCTCCTCCCGGTCCTCCCTCAGCTCACACAGCGCCACACGGTCCTGGTGGCCTCCGTGGCCGATCCCCACATCGCCCGCATGGCGGCGTCTCGCGGCACCATCGACGGCGTGTACGAGGCCGCCGCAGCCACCCAGACCCAGTCGCAGCGGTCCCGCACCGCCGACCAGCTCCACCGCCACGGCGTCACCGTCGTCGACGCCTCCCCTGAAACCCTCGCCCCCGCCCTGGCCGACGCCTACCTCGCGCTCAAAGCAGCCGGCCGCCTCTGACCACGACAACCACCCATACGGCTCCCGAAAGGGATTCCGTCCCGTAAACGCAGAAAAGCCCCGCACCATGAGGTGCGGGGCTTTCCCACAATGATTGTTCGGCGGTGTCCTACTCTCCCACAGGGTCCCCCCTGCAGTACCATCGGCGCTGAAAGGCTTAGCTTCCGGGTTCGGAATGTAACCGGGCGTATCCCTAACGCT
>NZ_JBHJQI010000182.1:0-15321 GCF_042262805.1 Streptomyces sp. NPDC056361 | reverse complement strand
GCCGAGGGCTCCGCGGAGCACGCGGCCGCCGACGCCGAGGCGGCCGAACCGCGAGCCCGGACGGCGGAGCCCGAGAGCCCCGCTCCGAAGGCGGCGCCCGCCGCGGCGGTCCCCGCCCCGGCAGCCGCCCGGCGGCGCGGCGGCCGTACCCCGAACCGGCGGCCCAGCGGCCGCGAGCGCCACGACGAGAAGATCACGGTCTACGTCTCCGCCGAGGAGCTGATGGACCTGGAGCACGCCCGGCTGGTGCTCCGCGGTGAGCACGGTCTCGCCGTCGACCGGGGCAGGATCGTCCGGGAGGCCGTCGCGGTCGTCCTGGCGGACCTGGAGTCCCGCGGCGACGCGAGCATCCTCGTGCGCCGCCTGCGCGGCCGCTGACGGTAGCCTGCGGGCTGCCGCGCTTCCCCGCTCTCCCTGGATCCCATGCACCACGCCTCTGACGAAACGTCCCGCCCGCCGCGCCGCCGCCTCCTGGGCCGCGGCCCGGGCGAGCCGGACCCCGCACCGGCCGTGGAGCCCGTGTCCGTGGAGCCGGTATCCATGGGGCCCGTGTCCGCGGAGCCCGTATCCACGGGGCTCGTGTCCGTGGAGCCCGTATCCACGGGGTTCGTGTCCGCGGAGTCCGTCGTGGAGCCGGATGCGGTCGTCGTGCCCGAGCCCGTCGTGGAGCCGGACCTGATCGTGGTGCCCGATCCGGTCGTCGAGCCCGAGCCCGTCGTGGTGCCCGAGCCCGCCGCGGTGCCCGAGCCGGTGGGCGAGTCCGCCGATGCCGGGGGCGGGCGGTTCACCGTGCGGCTGGCGAACTTCGAGGGGCCGTTCGACCTGCTCCTGCAGCTGATCACCAAGCACAAGCTCGACGTCACCGAGGTGGCGCTGTCGCAGGTGACCGACGAGTTCATGGCGCACCTGCGCGCGCTGGGGCCGGACGGCGACCTCGACCAGACCACCGAGTTCCTCGTGGTCGCCGCCACCCTGCTCGATCTGAAGGCGGCCCGGCTGCTGCCCGCCGCAGAGGTGGAGGACGAGGCGGACCTCGCGCTCCTGGAGGCCCGCGACCTGCTGTTCGCCCGGCTCCTCCAGTACCGCGCGTACAAGCGCATCGCGGCGATCTTCGAGGAGCGGTGGGAGACCGAGGGCCGCCGCCATCCCCGTACCGTCGGACTGGAACCGCACCACGCCGAGCTGCTGCCCGAGGTGGTCATCTCCATCGGCGCCGAGGGCTTCGCGAAGCTGGCGGTCAAGGCCATGCGGCCCAAGCCCGAGCCACAGGTGTACGTCGACCACATCCACGCCCCGCTCGTCAGCGTCCGGGAGCAGGCCGCCGTGGTCGTCGCGCTGCTGCGGGAGCGGGGGACGGCGGTCTTCCGCGAGCTGATCGAGGACGCCGGCGACACCCTCACCGTCGTCGCCCGCTTCCTCGCCCTCCTGGAGCTCTACCGGGAGAAGGCCGTCGCCCTCGACCAGGAGACCGCCCTGGGGGACCTCACGGTCTCCTGGACCGGCGGGGAGACGGACCCGTCCGGTGCCGTGACCGACGAATTCGACCAGGAGGCCACCGCGTGAGCGACCTCAAGCCCGCCCTCGAAGCCGTCCTCATGGTCGTCGACGAGCCCGCCACCGAGGCCCACCTCGCCAAGGTCCTGGAGCGCACCCCGCGCGAGGTGGCCGACGCCCTGCACGAGCTGGCCGACGAGTACACCGTCCAGGGCCGCGGCTTCGAGCTGCGGAGGGTGGCCGGCGGCTGGCGGTACTACTCCCGCCCCGCCCACGCCGCGGCCGTCGAGGCCTTCGTGCTGGACGGGCAGCAGGCCCGGCTCACCCAGGCGGCCCTGGAGACCCTCGCGGTCGTCGCGTACCGCCAGCCGGTCAGCCGTTCACGGGTCTCCGCGGTCCGCGGGGTCAACTGCGACGGCGTGATGCGGACCCTCCTCCAGCGCGGTCTGGTGGAGGAGGCGGGCGCGGAACCCGAAACAGGTGCGATCCTGTACAGGACGACGAACTACTTCCTGGAGCGGATGGGCCTGCGGGGCCTGGACGAACTCCCCGAGCTCGCGCCCTTCCTCCCCGAGGCGGAGGCGGTCGAGCCGGACTCGCTGGAAGGGGTTCCTTCGTTCGATCCGGATGCACCGGATCGTGAGGACGACGACAAGACGGAAGTTTGATGCGAAGCAGCAGCGGCAGGAACAGCAGCGGAAACAACGGCGGGAGCCGTGGTGGCAACAGCGGCGGCCGCGGCGGCAGCAGCGGCGGCGGCCGTGGTGGCAGCGGCTCCGGCGGCGGCGGCGGTTACCGGGGCTCCGGTGGCAGCGGCTCCGGCGGTGGCGGCTACCGCGGCGGCTCGGGTGGCAGCGGCTCCGGTGGCGGTGGCTACCGGGGCGGCTCCGGTGGCAGCGGCTCCGGCGGCGGTGGCTACCGCGGTGGCTCGGGTGGCAGCGGCTCCGGCGGCGGTTACCAGGGCGGCTCCGGTGGCGGCTACCAGGGTGGTGGCGGCGGTGGCCGCGACGACCGGCGCCCGAGCAACCCGCGTCGGCCGCGCCCCGAGGAGCGCTCCTACGACGTGGGCGGCCCCTCCGAGGCCCCGAAGAAGGGTCGCGGCGCCGCGGCCCGCGGTGGCGCCAAGGGCGGCCCCAAGGCCCCTCAGGGCGGCACCCCGCCCCGTCGCGGCCCGCACGGGCAGCGGCAGGCCCCGGCCCGCTCGCGCGAGCTCGACGCCAAGATCGAGCAGCGCAACCGGGAGCGGTACGAGAACCGGCCGCAGATCAAGACCCCCAAGACCTTCCCGGGCGCCGAGCAGGAGGGCGAGCGTCTGCAGAAGGTCCTCGCCCGCGCCGGCATGGGCTCGCGCCGCGCCTGCGAGGAGCTCATCGAGCAGGCCCGCGTCGAGGTCAACGGCGAGGTCGTCCTGGAGCAGGGCAAGCGCGTCGACCCGGAGAAGGACGAGATCAAGGTGGACGGCCTGACCGTCGCCACCCAGTCCCACCTGTTCTTCGCGCTGAACAAGCCGGCCGGCGTCGTCTCCACCATGGAGGACCCGGACGGCCGCCAGTGCCTCGGCGACTACGTCAACAACCGCGAGACCCGGCTGTTCCACGTCGGCCGGCTCGACACGGAGACCGAGGGCATCATCCTGCTCACCAACCACGGTGAGCTGGCCCACCGCCTCACGCACCCGAAGTACGGCGTGAAGAAGACCTACCTGGCCGCCATCACCGGCCCGCTGCCCCGCGAGGTCGGCAAGCGGCTCAAGGACGGCATCCAGCTGGAGGACGGCTACGCCCGCGCCGACCACTTCCGCGTGGTCGAGCAGACCGGCAAGAACTACCTGGTCGAGGTCACCCTGCACGAGGGCCGCAAGCACATCGTGCGCCGCATGCTGGCCGAGGCCGGCTTCCCGGTCGAGAAGCTGGTCCGCACCGCCTTCGGCCCGATCTCCCTGGGCGACCAGAAGTCGGGCTGGCTGCGCCGCCTCACCAACACCGAGGTCGGCATGCTGATGAAGGAAGTCGGCATGTAGGGCTCCCCGCCGTACCCGACGAAGCCCGCGACCGCCCCGGCGGCCGCGGGCTTCGTCGTGCGACGGGCCTTGTGGCCGCGGCCCGTCCGCCTTTATAGTCAACATGACTCTT
Organism: Streptomyces sp. NPDC056361; assembly: GCF_042262805.1. Taxonomy (NCBI): domain Bacteria; kingdom Bacillati; phylum Actinomycetota; class Actinomycetes; order Kitasatosporales; family Streptomycetaceae; genus Streptomyces; species Streptomyces sp. NPDC056361. The sequence goes on along the minus strand of NZ_JBHJQI010000182.1, from coordinate 11,695 downwards.
AAGGAGGCGGGCGTGAGCCTCGCGAACATCCTCGAACCCCTGCAGCAGCCGCTCCTCACCGTCCTCGACACCCCGGTCAGCTGGACCGAGGTGCTGGGATTCGGCAGCGGCGCGCTGTGCGTCTGGCTCGTCGCCCGCCAGCACGTGGCCAACTGGCCCATCGGCATCGCCAACAACCTCTTCTTCGTCCTGCTGTTCGCCCAGGCCGGGCTCTACGCCGACGCCGGCCTCCAGATCGTCTTCATCACCCTCGCCGTGTACGGCTGGTGGACCTGGACCCACGGGGGTGGACCAGGCTCCGACGCCCTCCCGGTGCGCCGCACCACGCGCACCGAGTGGACGTGGCTGCTCGCGGCGGGGGTGGTGGGGACCCTCGCCCTCACCCTCCTGCTCGACCGCGTCACCGACTCGACCGTCCCCTTCTGGGACGCCCTCACGACCGTGCTCTCCCTGGCGGCCACCTACGGCCAGTGCCGCAAGCTGGTGGAGTCCTGGTGGCTGTGGATCGCCGCCGACGTCGTCTACGTACCGCTGTACGCCTACAAGGAGCTCTACCTGACCTCCCTGCTGTACGTCGGCTTCATGACGCTCTGCGTCATCGGCCTGCGCGGCTGGACCCGGGACCTCGCCGGTGCCGGACGACCCGTGGGAGCGACCGCGTGAAGCGCCACGGCCACGGCCTCGTCCTCGGCAAGTTCTATCCGCCGCACGCCGGCCACCACCACCTCGTCCGCACCGCGCGCGACCGCTGCGAGCGCCTCACCGTCCTCGTCTGCGCCTCCTCCGTGGAGAGCCTCCCGCTGGAGGACCGGGTCGCCTGGATGCGCGAGGTCCACCCCGACGTCCTCGTCGTGGGCGCCGTCGACGACGTCCCCGTCGACCTGCACGACCCCGACGTGTGGGCCGCCCACATGGCCGTCTTCCGGGCCGCCGTCCCCGAACGCGTCGACGCGGTCTTCACCTCCGAGCCGTACGGGGAGGAGCTCGGCCGCCGCTTCGGCGCCGAGTCCGTCCTCGTCGACCCCGAGCGAACCCGCTTCCCCGTCTCCGGCACCGCCGTCCGCGCGGACCCCGCCGGCTGCTGGGACTTCCTGGAACCCCCCGTACGGGCCGCCCTCACCCGCCGGATCGTCGTCCTCGGCGCCGAGTCCACCGGCACCACCACCCTGGCCCTCGCGCTCGCCGACCACTACCGGCGGCGCGGCGGCGTCTGGGCCCGCACCCGGTACGTACCGGAGTACGGGCGCGAGTACAGCGAACTCAAACTCGCCGAACTCCGCGCCGAACGGCCCGGCGCCACCTGGTCCGACGTCGCCTTCCGCTCCTCCGACTTCCCCGTCATCGCCCAGCGCCAGGCCGAACTGGAGGAGGAGGCCGCCCGCGACGGCTCACCCGTCCTCTTCTGCGACACCGACGCCTTCGCCACCACCATCTGGCACGAGCGGTACATGGGCACCACCAGCCCCGACACCGGCGAGATCGCCGCCCGCGGCCGACAGCACCTCTGGCTGCTCACCGACCACCGGGGCGTCGACTTCGAGGACGACGGACTGCGCGACGGGGAACACCTGCGGCCCTGGATGACCGCCCGGTTCCTCACCCAGCTCGCCCACACCGGCCGCCGCACGGCCGTCCTCACCGGCCCCCACGAGGAGCGGCTCGCGACCGCCGTCGCCGCCGTCGACGCCCTCCTCGCCGAGGGCCCGCAGCTCGCGGACCCCCTGCCGGAGCGTCGATGACCCGCCCCGAGATCCCCGAGATCCCCGAGGACCACGAGATCCCCGAGGACCACGAGATCCCCGAGGTCCACGAGAGCCTCGAGATCCCTGAGACCCCCGAGGTCCACGAGATCCCCGAGGGGTACGACCCCCGCGCCTTCGAGCCGTTCGCCGTCACCGTCGACCTCGCCGTCCTCACCGTCCGCGAGGAGCGCCTCCACGTCCTCCTCGTCGAGCGCGGCACGTCGCCGTACGCCGGATCCTGGGCCCTGCCCGGCGGCTTCGTGCTGCCCCGCGAGTCCGCAGAACTCGCCGCCCGCCGCGAACTCGCCGAAGAGACCGGCCTCTCCGGCGCCACCGTCGCCGGCCTCCACCTCGAACAGCTCCGCACCTACAGCGACCCGGACCGCGACCCGAGGATGCGGGTCGTCTCCGTGGCCTTCACCGCCCTCGTACCGGACCCGCCGGAACCGCGCGGCGGCGGCGACGCGGCCCAGGCCCGCTGGATTCCGTACGGGACACACGGCCCGCTCGCCTTCGACCACGACCGGATCCTCGCCGACGCCCACGACCGGGTCGGCGCCAAGCTGGAGTACACCTGCCTCGCCACCGCCTTCTGCCCGTCCGAGTTCACCCTCGGCGAGCTGCGGCAGGTCTACGAGACGGTCTGGGGCGTCGAACTCGACCGCCCCAACTTCCGGCGCAAGGTCCTCGCCACGCCCGGCTTCGTCCAGGCCGTGGAAGGACCTCCGCGCCTCACCGGTGGACGGGGAAAACCGGCCGCCCTCTACCGGGCGGGCGACGCCACCACCCTCCACCCGCCCCTCCTGCGACCGGAAGGACGCCCCGCATGAACCTCGCACGACACGCGACCAAGCAGGCCGCGACGGGCTCCCTGATCGGGCTCGCGCTCGGCGACGCGCTGGGCCGGCCCACGGAGTTCAGCGATGTCCCGCTGATCATCAGCTGGTTCGGCCCCTGGCGGCGGATGGCACTTCCCGACACCGGCCGCGTCACCGACGACACCCAGATGACCCTCGCCTTCGCCCGTGGCATCCGCACGGCCATGGACCGGGAGGTGCTCTCCCCGCACGCGCTCGCCGGGCCCGTCCGCGCCGAGTTCGTCGCCTGGTACCACGACCCGGAGAACAACCGGGCCCCCGGCAACACCTGCCTGACCGCCTGCGGGCTCCTCGACGGCGACCGGCTCTGGCAGGACGCCAGCCAGATCCACTCCAAGGGCTGCGGCGCCAACATGCGGGTCGCGCCCATCGGGCTCGTCCCCGGGCTCAGCGAGGAGCAGCGGGCGGGCGCCGCGCAGCTCCAGTCGGCGCTGACCCACGGTCACCCGACCGCGCTCGCCGCCTCCGACCTCACCGCCCGCGCCGTGTACCTGCTCGCGCAGGGCGTGGACCCGGCCGGGCTCGTCGGACAGCTCCGTTCGTACGCGTACGAGAACCGCTCCCGCTACCACGAGCAGTGGCTCGGCGACCTGTGGACCCGCTCCCAGGACCCGTCCGCCCTCCACTTCGTCCAGCGCGGCTGGGACGAGTGCCTGGCCGTCCTGGAACGCCTCGACGCCGTCCAGCGCACGGCGGACCCGGAGCTCGACCCCTGCGAGTACACCGGCGACGGCTGGATCGCAGAGGAGGCCCTCGCGACCGGGCTGCTCTGCTTCCTGCTCTTCCCCGAGGAGCCCCTCACCGCGCTGCGCCGCGCCGCCTGCACCCGCGGCGACTCCGACTCGATCGCCTCCCTCGCGGGCGCCTTCGCCGGCGCCCACCTCGGCGCCGACGCGTGGCCGAAGGAGTGGGCGGAGAGCGTCGAGTACCGGAGCGACCTGCTGACCTTCGGCGCGCTCTGGGACGCTTGACCCATGACGCTCACCCTGGACCTGGACCTCTCCGCCGTCGTCGCGGAACAGCCCGACCCGCTGCTCTTCGCGACGGTCTCCGGCGCGCACCTCTACGGCTTCCCGTCCCGCGACTCGGACGTGGACCTGCGCGGCGCGCACCTGCTGCCCGTGGACGCCCTCATAGGCCTCCGCGAGCCGGAGGAGACCCGCAGCAGGATGTGGGACCGGGACGGCGTCGAGATGGACCTCGTCACCCACGACCTGCGGAAGTTCGCCCGGCTGATGCTGCGCCGCAACGGCTACGTCCTGGAGCAGCTGACCTCGCCGCTCGTGGCCCACACCACGGACACCCACGCGGAGCTGGTCTCCCTCGTGCCCCGGGTGCTCACCCGTCACCACGCGCACCACTACCGGGGCTTCGCCGGGACGCAGTGGCGGCTCTTCGAGAGCAGCGGCGAACTCAAGCCGCTGCTCTACACCTACCGGGCGCTGCTCACCGGCATCCACCTGATGCGCTCGGGCGAGGTCCAGGCCCACCTGCCGACCCTCGCCGGCGAGGTGGCCGAGGCGCCCGCCCGGCTGACCGACCTCGTCGCGGCGAAGACCGAGGCCGAGCACGGGCGCGCGGAGGTGGCCGTCGCGGACGTACGCGCCGAGACGGAGGCCCTGCACGGGCTCCTGGACGAGGCCCAGGCGACCTCGGCGCTCCCGGAGGCCGCGCACGTCCAGGACGCGCTGCACGACCTCGTCGTACGAGCGAGGCTGAGCACCCGCTAGGTCCCTCCCAGGAAGCGGGGGGCGGGCGGTCTCCGGACGGGGCCTAGAGCTCGGCGAGGGCCGACGCCCGGCGGGCGCGGATCAGGAAGTCCTGCACGCGCGCGTGGTCGGGGGCGTCCGGGAGCGGGGTCGAGTCGTGGGCGCGGTCGGCCTCGTCCTGGAGGCGGTTCATCCAGGACTCGACCTCGGACCAGGGCACCTCGCCCCGCTTGACCTCGAGGAGGCGGTCGCGCTCCTCCCCGACGCCGATGCGGAGCTCGCCGGTGCGCAGGAGGTCGCGGCAGCTGGTCAGGAGCCTGAGCAGGTGCATGGCGTGCTTCCAGCGGGGGTGGCCGTACTGGCGGACGTCCGCGTCGAGCTTGCGGCGCTGGCCGCCCGCGTAGCGGACGAACGTCTGGTGGGCCCGGCGGGAGAGGAAGGCGGTGCGCAGCGAGAGGAGTTCGCGGCCGAGGTCGTCGACGTACTCGACGACGGGGGAGTGGAGGCACTCCAGGACGTTCGGGTTGTTGCGCAGGGCCAGCTCGCAGAAGCGCTCCAGCTCCCAGCTGAACTGCTCCTCGCCCGGCCCCTCCACATGGGCGGGCGGCTTCTCGAAGTGCCAGAACAGCGGCGTCGGGGCGAGATAGACGCCCCGGACGTCGGTGTCGCTGCCCTCGGTCGCGAGGCCGAAGGCGCGCGAGCCCATCACGCAGGAGTAGATCGTGTGCTCGCGCACCAGCTCGTCCGGAGTCATGCCGGGCAGGTTACGCGAGGGTGATCGTCTCCCCCGAGACAATAATCTGCTCGGCGGGCAGCGGACGGGGAGCCGGTCCCGCCGCCACCGAACCGTCGGCGATGCGGTACTTGGAACCGTGGCAGGGGCAGTCGATGGTGCCGTCCGCGACCTTGTTCACCAGACAGCCCTGATGCGTGCAGACCGCGGAGAACGCCTTGAACTCACCCGCCTCGGGCTGGGTCACGACGACCTTCTCCTCGGTGAAGACCGTGCCCCCGCCGACCGGGATGTCCGACGTCTTCGCCAGCACGGGGCCGGCCCCGCCCGTCGTGCTCGTGGCGGCCGGCGTGGACTCCGCGGCGGTGGTGGCGGCCGGACCGGACGGCGTGGCCGGGGCGCCGGTGGTCGTGGCCGTGCCGCCGTCGCCCCCGCCGTCCGAGCCGCAGCCCGTCGTCAGGGCCGCGGCGGCGAAGAGGACGGTACGGCGTTTCGTAGCGCGTGAAGTCATACGGGCCAGCTTGGCGCCGGGCCCGCCGCCCGGGCCCGCAACACGCCTACGCGCGGGGGAACAGCTCCCTCGCACGGCCGTCCGCGTCCCGCCGCACCTCGAGGACCGACGTCACCGCCGCCCGCTCGACCGGTCCGTAGACATGCGGGAAGAGCACGTCCCCCGAACCCTCCCAGCGGACCTCCCCGCCCAGCCGGGACTCGTCGATCACGAGCACCAGGAGCGGGCCGGGCACGGCCCGGTAGCGCGCGTCCGCGACCGCCAGGGCCGAGGCCTCGTCAGCGGAGCAGTGGACGAAGCCCTCGGCGGCGAGCGACGGCGGGGCGTAGGGGGCATCGGGCGCCTCGGGGGCGGCGGACCAGTCGGCCAGCGGTACGACGTGCAGCAGCATCCGACAGTTCTACCCCGCCGCCGGTTCCACCCCGCTGCCCGCCCAGGCCGGTGCGTCCCCCGGTGCGTCCTCCGATGCGGACGCCGGGCACCGCCTCTCCGGCCGGCGCGTCCCGGTGTGTACACCGAGTGGCGGAACATCCGGGTTCAGGTGACATTGAGCGTGTTCCGTACCGGACGAAAGGCACAACCATGGCGGGAAACGACCTCGGCAGTCTCCTCGGCGGCCTCCTCGGAGGCGGCGGACAGGGCGCCGGAGGTGCCGGCGGTGCCGGCGGCCTCCTCGGCTCCCTGCTCGGCGCCCTCGCGGGCGGCGGGAGCGGCGGCGGAGGCGGAAACGGCTCGAACCCGCTCGGCGGCCTCCTCGACATGCTCACCAGGTCCGGCCTCGCCGACCAGGCCCAGTCCTGGATCGGCACCGGCGACAACCAGCCCGTCAGCGGCGCCCAGATCGCCGAAGCCCTCCCCGACGACACCCTCCGGAAGGCCGCGGCGGAAGCCGGAGTCAGCCCGCAGGAAGCCGCCGACGAGATCGCCAGGTCCCTGCCGCAGGCCGTCGACAAGCTGACCCCGAACGGCTCGCTGCCCCAAGGCGGCTCCCTCGAGGACATCATCCGGCAGCAGCAGCTCTGACCCGGCCGGCGGCCGCCCTCCGCCCCGCACGTCTCGGAGGGCGGGCGCCGCGACGCGCCGACCCCACCGCTGACTAGGCTGAACGGAGCACTTGACGCAGGCGAAGGAGCACGACGTGGCGGTACGAGCGGTCCGAGGAGCCGTCCAGCTCGAACGGGACGAGGCCGGACACATGCGCGAGCAGGTCGAAGAGCTGCTCACCGCCGTCCTCACGCGCAACGGGCTCACCCACGACGACCTCATCAGCATCTGGTTCACGGCCACGCCCGATCTGCACAGCGACTTCCCCGCCGCCGCGGCCCGCCACGTCGGGATCGTCGACGTCCCCCTGATCTGCGCACAGGAGCTCGACATCGACGGGGCGATGCCCAGGGTCGTCCGGCTCCTCGCCCACGTCGAGACCGACCTGCCCAAGTCCGCGATCGCGCACGTCTACCTCGGCGCCGCGGCCGCCCTGCGCAAGGACATCGCCCAGTGAGAACAGCCCTCGTCATCGGCACCGGACTGATCGGCACCTCCGCCGCCATCGCCCTCGCGGGCCGGGGCGTCACCGTCCACCTCCGCGACCACGACCCCGCGCGCGCCAGCACCGCCGCCGCGCTCGGCGCCGGTACCGACGAGGCGCCCGAAGGCCCCGTCGACCTCGCCATCGTCGCCGTACCCCCGGCCCACGTCGCCACCACCCTCGCCGACGCCATGACCGCCGGGCTCGCCCGCGGATACCTCGACGTGGCCAGCGTCAAGGGCGGACCGAAGCGCGAGCTGGAGGCACTGGGCCTCGACCTCACCTCGTACATCGGTACGCACCCCATGTCCGGCAAGGAGCGGTCCGGCCCGCTCGCCGCGACCCCCGACCTCTTCGAGGGACGGCCGTGGGTCCTCACCCCCACCCGCGACACCGACACCGAGGTCCTCAACCTCGCCCTCGAACTCGTCGCCCTCTGCCGGGCCGTCCCCGTCGTCATGGACGCCGACGCCCACGACCGGGCCGTCGCCCTCGTCTCCCACACCCCGCAGCTGGTGTCCTCCATGGTCGCCGCGCGCCTCCAAGAGGCCGACGAGTCCGCCGTACGCCTCTGCGGCCAGGGCATCCGCGACGTCACCCGCATCGCCGCCTCCGACCCGCGCATGTGGATCGACATCCTCTCCGCCAACCCCGGCCCCGTCGCCGACGTCCTCTCCGGCGTCGCCGCCGACCTCGACGAGACCGTCCGCGCCCTCCGCTCCCTCCAGTCCGCCGACGAGGACAAGCGCCGCGACGGCGCCGCGGGAGTCGAGGACGTCCTCCGGCGCGGCAACGCCGGACGGGCCCGCGTCCCCGGCAAGCACGGTGCCGCCCCCGCCGTCTACGAGACCGTCGCCGTCCTCATCAGCGACCAGCCCGGTGAGCTCGCCCGCATCTTCGCCGATGCCGGGCGTGCGGGGGTCAACATCGAGGACGTCCGCATCGAGCACGCGACCGGGCAGCAGGCGGGGCTCGTCCAACTCATGGTCGAGCCGGCCGCCGCGGTCGTCCTCGCCTCCGCCCTCCAAGAACGCGGCTGGTCCCTCCGCACGACCTGACCCCTCCCGGCGGTCCGAGCCCGCACCTCCACCGCCCGCCCCCATTGCGGGCCCCCGCCGCCCCGCCCGTTGCGGGCACTCGCTCCGCTGAGGCGGTGCCCACCCCGTTGTGGTCTCCGCCTGGCTGCGACGGCGCCCCGCCCGTTGTGGGCATTCGTTCCACTGGGACGGCGCCCACCCTCGCACCCCCGGCCCACCCCGTTGTGGGCAATCGTCCGCCAGGGGCGGGACGGGTGGGCACAACGGACGGCGCCCCCTGCCGGGCCTAGGCTTCCGCGCCTGAACCCGAACCCGATGCGCGGCGCACTCAAGGTGCGGGTCCAGGCACAAGGGGCGGGGGCGCCGCTGAGGGCGCCGTCCCGTGTGCCCACCCGTCCCGCCCTGCGGGACGATTGCCCACACGGTGGGTGGTGGCCGCAGGCTCGGCGGTGGGCGCAGCCCACATGGGCGGCGGGGCCGGCGCGCGGGCCGACGTGGCGCGGGCGCGGGCCGACGTGGCGAGGTGCGGGGCGACGTGGCGGGGTGTGGGTGCGGGCGCGGGGGGTGCAGGGGCGGGCGGGGCCGGAGGGGGGTTGGGGAGTCGGTAACCTTGTGGGGGGCCATGGCAAGACCGCCGGGACCCGCCGCAGACCCCAGGAAGGTACTCCCACCGTGGAATCCGTGATCGTCGCCATCGACGGGCCCTCCGGCACGGGCAAGTCGAGCACCTCGAAGGCGGTCGCCGCCAAGTTGGGGCTGAGCTACCTGGACACCGGTGCGCAGTACCGGGCGATCACGTGGTGGATGATCAGCAACGGGGTGGACGTCCACGACGCGGAGGCCGTGGCGAACGCGGCGGGGAAGCCGGTCATCGTGTCCGGTACGGACCCGGCGCGGCCGACGATCACCGTGGACGGCGCGGACGCGGCCGGCCCGATCCGTACCGAAGAGGTCACGTCGAAGGTCAGCGCGGTGAGCGCCGTCCCCGAGGTGCGGGCGCTGATCACCGAGCTCCAGCGGAGCATCGCCAAGGGCGCGGAGCTGGGCATCGTCGTGGAGGGCCGGGACATCGGCACCACGGTGCTGCCCGACGCCGACCTGAAGATCTTCCTCACGGCGTCGCCGGAGGCCCGTGCCGCGCGCCGTTCGGGCGAGCTCAAGGGCGTCGACGTGCACGCGACGAAGGAAGCGCTGATCAAGCGGGACGCGGCGGACTCCAGCCGCAAGACGTCGCCGCTGGCGAAGGCGGACGACGCCGTGGAGGTCGACACCACCGACCTCACGCTGGACCAGGTCATCGAGTGCGTCGTGACGCTCGTGGACGAGAAGCGGACGGCCGCCAAGTGACCCTGCCCTCCGAGAAGGGCGCCGCCGTCGGCCGTCGCATCGGCATCGGGCTGATGTACGGCTTCTGGAAGCCGCGCGTCCTCGGCGCTTGGCGGGTGCCGGCCTCCGGCCCCGCCATCCTCGCCGTCAACCACGCGCACAACATCGACGGCCCCATGCTCATGGGCACCGCCCCGCGACCCGTGCACTTCCTGATCAAGAAGGAGGCGTTCGTCGGCCCGCTCGGCAGCTTCCTGGAGGGCATCGGGCAGCTCAAGGTCGACCGGGAGGGCACCGACCGCAAGGCGATAGGCGACGCGCTCGGCGTCCTGGAGCAGGGCGGCGTCCTCGGGATCTTCCCCGAGGGCACCCGCGGCGACGGCGACTTCGCCTCGCTGCGCGCCGGCCTCGCCTACTTCGCCGTCCGCAGTGGCGCGCCGATCGTCCCGGTCGCCGTCCTGGGAAGCACCGAGCGCCGGGGACGGTTGGTCAAGACACTGCCTCCGCTGCGCGGCCGCGTCGACGTCGTCTTCGGCGACGCCTTCGAGGCGGGCGACGGATCCGGCCGCCGTACCCGCAAGGCGCTCGACGAGGCCACCGTACGCATCCAGGACCGGCTCACCGCCCACCTGGAAAACGCCAGGCGCCTCACCGGGCGCTGAGCGAGACTTTCAGTAGTGGGCCCCGCGGCCCGGGGACCCACCGACCACGAATGATCAAGGAACGGACTTCATGAACGACCAGCACGACCACGGGGCACTTGGCGACGCCGAGTACGCGGAGTTCATGGAGCTCGCCGCGGAAGAAGGCTTCGACATCGACGAGGTCGAGGGCGCGATCGAGGAGGCCGGGCACGGCCCGCTCCCCGTCCTCGCCGTCGTCGGCCGCCCGAACGTCGGCAAGTCGACCCTGGTGAACCGCATCATCGGCCGCCGCGAGGCCGTCGTCGAGGACAAGCCGGGCGTCACCCGCGACCGCGTCACCTACGAGGCCGAGTGGGCCGGCCGCCGCTTCAAGGTCGTCGACACGGGCGGCTGGGAGCAGGACGTCCTCGGCATCGACGCCTCCGTCGCCGCCCAGGCCGAGTACGCCATCGAGGCCGCCGACGCCTGCCTCTTCGTCGTGGACGCCACCGTCGGCGCCACCGACACCGACGAGGCCGTCGTCAAGCTGCTCCGCCGCGCGGGCAAGCCGGTCGTCCTCGCCGCGAACAAGGTCGACGGCCAGTCCGGCGAGGCCGACGCCGCGATGCTGTGGTCGCTGGGCCTCGGCGAGCCGTTCCCCGTCTCCTCGCTGCACGGCCGCGGCACCGGCGACCTCCTCGACGAGGTCCTGCGGAAGCTGCCCGAGGCCCCCGAGCAGCGCTTCGGCAACGCGGTGGGCGGCCCCCGCCGCATCGCCCTCATCGGCCGCCCGAACGTCGGCAAGTCCTCCCTGCTCAACAAGGTGGCCGGCGAGGACCGCGTGGTCGTCAACGAGCTGGCCGGCACCACCCGCGACCCGGTCGACGAGCTCATCGAGCTCGGCGGCGTGACGTGGAAGTTCGTCGACACGGCCGGCATCCGCAAGAAGGTCCACCTGCAGGCCGGCGCGGACTACTACGCCTCGCTGCGGACCGCCGCGGCCATCGAGAAGGCGGAGGTGGCCGTCATCCTCATCGACACCACCGACAACATCTCGGTCCAGGACCAGCGCATCATCACGACGGCGGTCGAGTCGGGCCGCGCCATCGTCATCGCCTACAACAAGTGGGACGAGCTCGACGAGGAGCGCCGCTACTACCTCGAGCGCGAGATCGAGACCGAGATGCAGCAGGTCGCCTGGGCGCCCCGCGTCAACGTCTCCGCCAAGACCGGCCGCCACATGGAGAAGCTGGTCCCGGCGATCGAGACCGCCATCGCCGGCTGGGAGACCCGCGTCCCCACCGGCCGGCTGAACTCGTTCCTCGGCGAGATCGTCGCGGCCCACCCGCACCCGGTCCGCGGCGGCAAGCAGCCCCGCATCCTCTTCGGCACGCAGGCCGGCACCAAGCCGCCGCGCTTCGTGCTGTTCGCCTCGGGCTTCCTCGAGGCCGGCTACCGCCGCTTCATCGAGCGCCGTCTGCGCGAGGAGTTCGGCTTCGAGGGCACCCCGATCCACATCTCGGTCCGGGTGCGCGAGAAGCGCGGCCGCAAGAAGTAGCGAGGTGGCACCCTCGCGGTGACACGGCGGAGGGCCGGGGCTTTCGAAGC
>NZ_JBHJQI010000181.1:0-15323 GCF_042262805.1 Streptomyces sp. NPDC056361 | reverse complement strand
CGCCCTCGCCCGGGTGACCGGGCGGGGGCGGGGCCCTCTCGTACAGCTACCGCTGGTGTCAGCCCGCGAGGATCGCGCGCGCCAGCTTGGCCGTCTCGGTCGGCGTCTTGCCGACCTTGACGCCCGCGGCCTCAAGGGCCTCCTTCTTCGCCTGGGCGGTGCCGGAGGAGCCGGAGACGATGGCGCCGGCGTGGCCCATGGTCTTGCCCTCGGGCGCGGTGAAGCCCGCGACGTAGCCGACGACCGGCTTGGTGACGTTGGCCTTGATGAAGTCGGCCGCACGCTCCTCGGCGTCGCCGCCGATCTCGCCGATCATGACGATCAGGTCGGTGTCGGGGTCCGCCTCGAACGCCGCGAGGGCGTCGATGTGCGTGGTGCCGATGACCGGGTCGCCACCGATGCCGACGGCCGACGAGAAGCCGATGTCACGGAGCTCGTACATCATCTGGTACGTCAGCGTGCCGGACTTCGAGACCAGGCCGATGCGGCCCGGCTTCGTGATGTCGCCCGGGATGATGCCGGCGTTGGACTGGCCCGGGGTGATGAGACCGGGGCAGTTCGGGCCGATAATGCGGGTCTTGTTGCCCTTCGACTGCGCGTACGCCCAGAAGGCGGCGGAGTCGTGGACGGCGATGCCCTCGGTGATGACGACGGCCAGCGGGATCTCGGCGTCGATCGCCTCGACCACGGCGGCCTTCGCGAAGGCCGGCGGGACGAAGAGGACCGAGACGTCGGCGCCGGTCTCCTTCATCGCCTCGGCGACGGAGCCGAAGACCGGGACCTCGGTGCCGTCGAAGTCGACGGTCGTGCCGGCCTTGCGCGGGTTCACGCCACCGACGATGTTGGTGCCGTCACCCAGCATGAGCTTGGTGTGCTTCATGCCCGTGGCACCGGTCATGCCCTGGACGATGACCTTGCTGTCCTTGGTCAGGAAGATAGCCATGGTGTTCTGACCTCGTCCCTTACTTCGCAGCCGCGAGCTCGGCGGCCTTGTCGGCCGCGCCGTCCATGGTGTCCACGCGCTGCACGAGCGGGTGGTTCGCGTCCGACAGGATCTTGCGACCCAGCTCCGCGTTGTTGCCGTCGAGGCGCACGACCAGCGGCTTGGTGACCTCTTCGCCCTTCGAGGCGAGGAGCTCCAGAGCCTGGACGATGCCGTTGGCGACCTCGTCACAGGCGGTGATGCCACCGAAGACGTTGACGAACACGGACTTGACGTCCGGGTCGCCCAGGATGATCTCCAGGCCGTTCGCCATGACCTCGGCGGAGGCGCCGCCACCGATGTCGAGGAAGTTGGCCGGCTTCACGCCGCCGTGGTTCTCACCGGCGTACGCGACGACGTCCAGGGTCGACATGACCAGACCGGCACCGTTACCGATGATGCCGACCTCGCCCTCGAGCTTGACGTAGTTGAGGTTCTTGGCCTTGGCGGCAGCCTCGAGCGGGTTGGCTGCGGCCTTGTCCTCGAGCGCCTCGTGCTCGGGCTGACGGAAGTCGGCGTTCTCGTCGAGAGACACCTTGCCGTCCAGGGCCAGGATGCGGCCGTCCTTGGTCTTCACCAGCGGGTTGACCTCGACGAGGAGCGCGTCCTCGGCGACGAAGGTCTTCCACAGGGTCACCATCGCCTCGGCGACGCCCTCGGCCACGTCGGCCGGGAACTTCGCCAGGGCCACGATCTCGCGGGCCTTCTCGATGCTCACGCCGTCGACGGCGTTGACCGGGACCTTCGCGAGGGCCTCGGGGGTCTTCTCCGCGACCTCCTCGATGTCCATGCCGCCCTGCACCGAGGCCATGGCCAGGAAGGTGCGGTTGGTGCGGTCGAGGAGGTACGAGACGTAGTACTCCGCCTCGATCTCCGGGGACAGCTCGGCGATCATCACCTTGTGGACCGTGTGGCCCTTGATGTCCATCCCGAGGATGTCCGTCGCGCGGGCGACGGCCTCGTCCGCGTCGGCGGCCAGCTTCACGCCGCCGGCCTTGCCGCGGCCACCGACCTTCACCTGCGCCTTGACGACCGACTTGCCGCCAAGACGCTCGGTGGCCTCGCGCGCCGCCTCAGGCGTGTCGATGACTTCACCGGCCAGCACCGGTACACCGTGCTTGGCGAAGAGGTCCCTCGCCTGGTACTCGAACAGGTCCACGCGCGTCCGTCCCTTTTCTGATGATCGCGGTTCGTTGTCTGCGTGGGCGTGCCGCGAAGGGCAACGTGACTGCGCTGTCACAAGGGAGGCGTGCACGGAGTCCGTGGACGCGGCATGTCCGTCTCGCAGGTTATCCCCGAGGGCCGTAGGTCCCTAAATCGCAGGTCACAACGGAGCGGTGATACGGGTCACAGATCGTAGGGGCCGAAGGGCGTTCCGTAGGGGGCGGGAGGTACCGACGTGCGGCGCTCACGGCAGGCGGGGCCTGGTCTCCCGACCCCTCACGACGCGCCCGAACCCGAAGTGAGGGCCTCCCCGAGCCTCATGTGATATGGGACTCAGTCCACCCCCACACACCCGTGCGGGTGGTCCCGAGCCTGCGGAATCCGCACCCGCACATGCGACCCACGACCACGGATTCCGCACCGGGACGGGTCCCACAGGGGGAGCCGGGGACGGGCCGGGGCGGGTCCCGCGGGATCGGGGTCGGGGTCGGGCCGAGGCGGGTCCCGGTGGGATCGGGATCGGGGTCGGGCCGAGGCGGGTCCCGGCGGGATCGGGGTCGGGCCGGGGTCAGGTCGTGGGGATCGGCAGGGGGCGCTTCTCCAGGGCCGCGGCCATGATCTCCGGGAAGAGGTCGGGGGTGCAGGCGAAGGCCGGGGCGCCGAGCGCGGCGAGCGCCGCCGCGTGGTCGCGGTCGTAGGCGGGCGCGCCCTCGTCGGAGAGCGCGAGCAGCGCCACGAACTGGACGCCCGAGGCCTTCATCGCCGCGACCCGCTTCAGCATCTCGTCGCGGATGCCCCCCTCGTACAGGTCGCTGACGAGGACCACCACGGTGTCGGCGGGCCGGGTGATCCGGGACTGGCAGTACGCGAGCGCGCGGTTGATGTCGGTGCCGCCGCCGAGCTGGGTGCCGAAGAGGACGTCGACCGGGTCGTCGAGCCGGTCGGTCAGGTCGACGACGGCCGTGTCGAAGACGACGAGCCGGGTCGCGAGCGACCGCATCGACGCGAGGACCGCCCCGAACACGGAGGCGTGGACGACGGAGGCGGCCATCGAGCCGGACTGGTCGATGCAGAGCACCACCTCCTTCTTCACCGCCCGGGACGCGCGCCCGTGGCCGATCAGCCGCTCGGGGACGACCGTGCGGTGCTCGGGCAGGTAGTTCCCGAGGTTGGCGCGGATGGTGCGGTCCCAGTCGATGTCCCGGTGGCGGGGGCGGCTGATCCGGGCGGACCGGTCGAGCGCGCCGGTGAGCGCCGCCCTCGTACGGGTGGCCAGGCGCTTCTCCAGGTCCTCGACGACCTTCCGCACCACGACCCGCGCGGTCTCCCTGGTCGTCTCGGGCATCGCCTTGTTCAGCGACAGCAGCGTGCCGACGAGGTGCACGTCGGCCTCCACGGCCTCCAGCATCTCCGGCTCCAGGAGGAGCGTGGCCAGGCCGAGCCGCTCGATCGCGTCGCGCTGCATCACCTGGACGACCGAGCTGGGGAAGTACGTACGGATGTCCCCGAGCCAACGGGCGACGGAGGGCGCCGAGGCACCGAGCCCCGCCGAGCGGTCCCTTCCTCCACGGTCACCGCTTCGCCCCGCCCGGTCGTAGAGCGCGGTGAGCGCACCGTCCATCGCCGCGTCGGCGCCGGCCAGCGCCCTGCCGGTCCCGTCGGCCTCCCCACCCCCCAGGACCAGCCGCCAGCGGCGGAGCCGCTCGTCGTCCGCAGCGGGGTCAGGCCGGGGCAGGTCCGTGTCGGCGGGATCCGCGCCGGGGGGATCCGTGCCGAGGAGATCCGTCCCGGTGGGATCTGCCCCGGTGGGATCTGCCCCGGCGGGTTCCGTCCCGATGAGGTCCGTCCCGGTGACCGCGGCGGTGCCGGTGGCGATGGGCGCGGCGGTGCTCCTGTCGGTGGTCATGTGCGGGCCTCCGTGCCGAGGACGAGGTGAAGGAGGGGCAGGACGCCGTCGGCCCGCTCCCGGTCGAGGCCGGTGGCGAAGCCGGGGATGTCGCCTGGCGCCGGACGGTCCCCCGCCGCGGAGCGCGGGCCCCGAGCGACCAGCTCGCCGAGGGTGCGGCGGACACCCGGCTCGTATCCGGAGAAGGTGCGGCGCAGCAGCGGCAGCACGTCGGTGAACGCCCCTGCCGGTACGGACGTGAGCCAGGCGTCGACCAGACCGAGCAGCCGCTCGTCGTGGACGAGGAGCAGTCCGCCACCGGACGCCCCGCCGGCGAAGCCTTCGATCCACGCCGCTGCGTCGGACGGCGGAGTGCCCGGCGACAGCGCGCGACTCATGAGCGGTGCCGCCTCGTCGCCACCGAGCCGCCCCTCGTCCAGGAGGATCCGAGCGGCCCTGCCCCGCAGCACCCCCGGTGTCCGGTCCCGATCGGCAAGCCGCCGCAGCGTCCCGGCCCAACGATCGGCGAGCCCGCCACCGGACGACACGTCCGGCGACGCGGTACTGGCGGGGATGGCGGTGCTGCCGGTACCGCCGGTACCGCCGGTGCTGCCGGTACCGGCAGCACTGCGCGGGTCCGGCGTAACGGGTTCCGGGGTGGCGGGTTCCGCGCCGGCGGGCTCCGGGTCGGTGGGTGTCGTGGTGCGGTCGGAGAGGAGGCCGATCGCGGTGTGGACGGCGTCGAGCCGGTCACGCATCTGGGTGGCGGCGTCGGTGTCGAGGCCGGCGCAGGCCGGGGGCAGGCCGACGCAGATGCGTTCGGCGAGTCCCGCGGCGACCTCGGCGAGGGCCGCCGTGCCGGTGCCGCGGACGTCGCCGTAGCGGAGGGAGCGGGCGAGGGCCGGGAGGGCCTGGGCGAGGTGGGCGACGTCGGTGTCGAGCGCCGCGCGATCGGCGAGCGCGCGCATGACGACGGGGAGCGCGTCGGTGAGTCCGGCGAGGAGGCAGTGCTCGGCGAGGGCGGTGATGTCGGCGAGGGCGGTTGCCGACAGGGCCCGGGCCTCGGCCTTGGCGGTGGCGGCGGCCTCGACGGTGGTGCCCCAGACGCCGGCCTCGGCGACCTGGACGTGCAGTTCGGGCTCCCAGCGCAGCCGCCAGGTCTCGCGGAAGGTGCCGGTGCCGGCCCGTCCGGCGGCCGGTTCGCCCCAGCCGACGCCGAGGAGCCGCAGGCGGTGCAGCAGTCGGCTGCGGTCGCCGTCCGTCTCCTTGCGCAGGTCGAGTTCGAGCTCGCGCTCCTGTGCCTCGGGCTTGAGGCGCAGGGTGCGCTGGCGGCGGCTCAGGTCCCTCTGGAGGGGGACGGCGGGGGCGCCGGTCGGGACCTCGCCGAGGACGTCGCCGATGACGAGGCGGTCCCTGACGAGGTCGAGCGGCACGTCGGAGCCCTCGCAGAGGACGGCGCGGACGGCGTCCGTGGTCTCGTCGAGGCCGGGGAGCGGCCGGCCGCGCAGGGCGGCGAGGGTCTCGGCGAGCCGGACGGCCTCGATGACGTCGGCGGTGGAGACCGGGTGGTCCTCGGCCCTGAGGAGCCCGGCGACCTTGGTCATCCAGCGCTCGACGGGCCGGTCGGGTGCGGCGAAGAGGTGTCCGTACCAGCCGGGGGCCTCGATGCCGGCGCCGTACCCGGAGCGCCGGGCGAGCCTGCGGTGGGTCCAGGGGACCCAGGTCGTCTCGGTCCGTACCTTGGGCAGGCCCTTGAGGAGGGCCCGGTCGGCGGTGACGGTGGTCTTCCGGGCGAGGGCGGGGACGTGCCAGGCGCCGCAGACCACGGCGATGTCGTCGCCGAACTCCTTGCGGGCGGCCCGTACCCGGAGTCGCATGTGGGCCTCGCGGACGAGGTCGCGGGGGTGGCCGCCGTGGCCGTACGTCTCGCGCAGGGCGCCCATCGCCTCGGCGAGGGCCTCGAACGGGGCGGTGGGGTCGTCGGCTCCGCGGAGTTCGACGGCGTCCTCCCACCAGTGCTCGGCGTCCTCGTACCCGGCGGCCCGGGCGAGTTCGGCGACGGGGTCGATCGGCGGCCCGCCGCCGGCGACCGCGTCCTCGCTGTCGTCCCAGGTCGGGTCGGCGGCGGCGGCGAGGGTGTGTGCGGCGGGCAGGTCGACGAACCGGACGGCGGCGCCCCGGTCCAGTGCCCAGCGGATCGCGACCCATTCGGGCGAGAACTCCGCCATGGGCCAGAACGCGGCCCGTCCCGGGTCGTCCACGGCGTGCGCGAGCAGGGCGACGGGGGGCCGCATGTCCTCCTCCCCCGCCAGGGCGACGAGTGCGTCGGCCTCGGCGGGCCCCTCGACGAGCACGGCCGCGGGCTTCTCGGCTTCCAGCGCGGCGAGCACCCCCCGCGCGGATCCGGGTCCGTGGTGCCGCACCCCGAGGAGCAGCGGCCGGTCGCGCCGCCGTTCCGCCCCGGCCGGGTACGCGGCGCTGACCGTGCCCGTCGTCCGGGTCCCGGCCGGGTGCGCGACGCGGTCGGTGCCCGTCGTCCGGGTCCCGGCCGGCGGCGTGGCGGTGGCCGTCATGCGCTCACCTCGCGGCAGGCGCGGTAGAAGTCCTTCCAGCCGTCTCTCTCCCTGACGACCGTCTCCAGGTACTCCTGCCAGACGACCCGGTCGGCCGCCGGGTCGCGGACGACGGCGCCGAGGATGCCGGCGGCGATGTCCGCGGGGCGCAGGACGCCGTCGCCGAAGTGGGCGGCGAGGGCGAGCCCGCCGGTGACGACGGAGATGGCCTCGGCCGTGGAGAGCGTCCCCGAGGGGGACTTGACCTTCGTCCGCCCGTCGGTGGTGACCCCGTCCCGCAGTTCGCGGAAGACGGTGACGACGCGGCGGATCTCGTCGACTCCCGCGGGCAGGGCCGGCAGTTCCAGGGAGCGTCCGAGCTGCTCGACGCGGCGCGTGACGATGTCGACCTCGACCTCGGGGGTCGCGGGCAGCGGCAGCACCACCGTGTTGAAGCGGCGGCGGAGGGCGCTGGAGAGTTCGTTGACGCCGCGGTCGCGGTCGTTGGCGGTGGCGATCAGGTTGAAGCCGGGGACGGCCTGCACTTCCTGGCCCAGTTCGGGGATGGGCAGCGTCTTCTCGGACAGGATCGTGATGAGCGAGTCCTGGACGTCGGCGGGGATGCGGGTGAGCTCTTCGACGCGGGCGGTCATGCCCTGCGCCATCGCGCGCATCACGGGGCTCGGCACGAGGGCGTCGCGGTCGGGTCCGTGGGCGAGGAGCCGGGCGTAGTTCCAGCCGTACCGGACGGCTTCCTCGGGGGTTCCGGCGGTGCCCTGGACGAGGAGGGTGGAGTCGCCGCTGACGGCGGCGGCGAGGTGCTCGGACACCCAGGTCTTGGCGGTGCCGGGGACGCCGAGCAGGAGGAGCGCGCGGTCGGTGGCGAGGGTGGTGACGGCGACTTCGACGATGCGGCGCGGTCCCACGTACTTGGGCGAGACGACCGTCCCGTCGGGGAGGGTGCCGCCGAGGAGATAGGTGGCGACGGCCCACGGCGAGAGGAGCCAGCGGGCGGGCCGGGGGCGGTCGTCGGCCGCGGCGAGCGCCGCGAGTTCGCCGGCGAAGGCGTGCTCGGCGTGCGGGCGCAGGGCCTCGGCGGTGGTCTGCGGCCGTCCCGGTCCGGTGTCCGTCTCGACACCGGAACCGGGCTGCGCGATGGTTTCGGGCACGGGCATGGATCCCCCTCCAGATCGTTCGACCTGCTGTGCGATCCACGGTGCACCATGCCACTGACAACGACCCTCCGCCGCTGGTCAGGGGCGGCGTGGGGGCCCTGTCGGGGAGTTGAGGGAGGGTCAGCCCATGATGGGCGAGACGGCGACGCAGCCGCCCGCGACGGCCTGCTCGCCCTTGGCCTCCTTGATGACCTTGCCCTGGTAGATCACCTTGCAGGTGAGGTCGGCGGGGGTGAGCGAGATCGGCATGACGGCCGGCGGCATGATCCCCTTGAGGGTGACCGTCTTCGTCCAGGGCGTGGTGGGCTTCTTCTCCGACTCGACGTGCGGTGCCATCGCGGTGCCGTCCCCGGCGTGGTAGTCGATCGAGTCGACGCCCGTGCCGCTGACCTCGTACGTGACCTCGTAGGTCTCGCCGACGGACTTGTCGACCTTGTCGGCGGCCTTCTCCGCGGCCTCCGAGCAGGCGCCGAGGCCGAGGGCGAGGCCGACGACGGCGAGGGCCGAGACGGCGGTGCGGGCGGTGCGATTCATGGCGGGGTTCCCCCAGGAACGTGGTGCAGAACGAACGGTCGGTCAGCGCAGCGAATCGCAAAGGGAGAGTAAAGTCAAATCGCTTCGCCGGAGTCGTCAGGTCGCCCGACGCGACCGTCCGCCGGAGCGGCCACACCGCCGAACTCCCAGGCCGGAGGCGTTGTCAGTGGCGGCATCTACCGTCGATGACATGAATGCCATGGGGGTGCGCTGGACGGCGGGACAGGTGCTGGCACTGGCTCCTGACGACGCCTCGCGCAGAGCGGGAAGCAAGCTCGGCACGGCCGGGCCGTGGTCCGGCACGGGCCGCGGGGAGGGCGCCGTCTGGGGCCTGTGCAAGGGCAGCGGCGGCGCGCCGTACCGAACGGTCGTCGACACCACGGGCCCCGCGTACGCGTGCAGTTGCCCCAGCCGCAAGTTCCCCTGCAAGCACGCCCTGGGCCTGCTGCTGCTCCACGCCTCGGACCCCGCGGCGATCGACGGCTCCGTCGCGCCCGACTGGGCCGGACAGTGGCTCGCGGGGCGGCGCGAGCGCGCCGACGCCGCAGCCCGGCCCGCCGGTGCCGGTGCCGGCGCTCCGGCCGCCGCCACCGCCGATCCCGAGGCCGCGCGTCGCCGGGCCGAGCGCAGGGCCGCCCGGATCACCGCGGGCGCACGGGAGTTGGAGCAGCGGCTCGCCGACCTGCTGCGCGGCGGCCTGGCGACGGCCGAGCAGAGCGGGTACGGCCTGTGGGAGGAGACGGCCGCCCGCATGGTCGACGCCCAGGCGCCGGGCCTCGCGGGCCGGGTCAGGGAGCTGGGGGCGATACCGGGCTCGGGGCCCGGCTGGCCCGTGCGCCTCCTCGAGGAGTGCGCGCTCACCCATCTCCTCGACCGGGCCTGGCTCGCCGCCGACCGGCTGCCCGCCGACGTCGCGTCGACCGTACGGACCCGGGTCGGCCTCACCGTCCCCGCCGACGGCTTCCCGGTGCGCGACCACTGGCACGTCCTCGCCCAGTACGACACGGCGGACGCCCGGCTGACGACCCGGCGGATCTGGCTGTACGGCGCGGCGAGCCGGCGCACCGCCCTGCTGCTCTCCTTCGGCGCGGCGGGCCGGGCACCCCGGCTCGCCTTCCCCGTCGGCGCGGTGCTCGACGGCGAACTGACCCCGTATCCGGGCTCCGGCCGACTGCGGGCCGAGCCGGGCGAGCACTTCGCCCCCGTCGCCGGCCCGGCCGCACCACCGCCGGGCGGCCCGGTCGGCGGGGCGCTCGACGCCTACGGCCGCGCGCTGCGCGACGACCCGTGGCTGGAATCCTGGCCCGTGACGCTGCGGGACGTCGTGCCGGCGCGCGCGGAGTACGGCTGGCAGCTCGCCGACGCGGACGGCGGCGAGGCCCTCCCGCTGACCCCCGCCGCCCAGTCCCGCCCCGGCCTCTGGCGCCTGGTCGCCCTGTCCGGCGGCGCGCCCGTGACCGTCTTCGGGGAGTGCGGCCACCGCGGCTTCACCCCGCTCGCCGCCTGGTCGCCGGATGCCCCCGGCGAGACCGTCCCCCTCCTATGACCCCCGGCGAGCCCGTCTCCTCTCCCGGGCCTCCGGGCGAGACGGCCCCCGCTCACCTGCCCCACGGCGAGACCGCCCCCGCTCACCTGCCTCCCGGCGAGACCGTCCCCTCCCCCTTGCCCCACGGCGAGACCGTCCCCTCTTCTACGCCCCCCGGCCACCGCACACCGCCCGCCCGGAGGAACCCGATGGACACCACCACGACCGCCTCCGCCCCGCGCGCGGGGCGACCCGAAGTCACCGACGACGCTGCCCGCGCGTGGGAGGAGCTCGTCACCTCGGCGCTGCTCGGTACGGATCGCCGGCCGCCGGCCGCACTGGCGGGAACGGCGGCCGGGAGCCTGCCGGGGGCGCTGCTCGACGAGGCCGCGCTGCACACCGTACGGCGCAGGGCGGGGCTGCGGCCCGGGGCTGCCGTGGCGCCGCCGGAAGCCGCCCCGCGGGATCGCCGCAGGACGCTTCCTGCAGCCGCCGGGACCCGGCTGGAGCAGCTGCTCGCGGGACGGTCCGCACCTTCGCCCGCCGGTCGGCGGGGCGCCGCCCCCGACCTCGCCGAACTGCTGCCCCAGTGGCTGGCCCTGGCGAACGACCTCGGGTACAAGGCGCCGCCCGCCGCGCTGCCCGGGCTGCTCGACGCGGCCAGGGCCCGCACCGATCTGCGGCCCCAGGCGCTGCGGCTCGCCGGGCCGCGCGGCCTGTGGCTGGCCCGGCTCAACCCCGAGTGGAGGTTCGCCCTGCGGGGCACCGCCGCGGGCGGCGGCATGCCGTCCCCGGAGGACACGGAAGGGGTCCGCGCCCTGTGGGACGAGGGCCTGTTCGCCGAGCGGGTGGCCCTGCTCTCCGCCGTACGGACGGGCGACCCGGCCGCCGGGCTCGCCCTCCTCGCCTCGACCTGGACCGCCGAGCGGGCGGAGGACCGGCTGATGTTCATCGATTCGCTGCGGACCGGACTCTCCGACGCGGACGAGGAGTTCCTCGAGGCGGCCCTCTCCGACCGCAGCCGCAACGTCCGGGCCATCGCCGCCGAGCTGCTCTCCGCCCTGCCCGCCTCCGCGCTCGCGGGCCGGATGGCCGGCCGGGCCGCCACCTGCGTCGGCCTCGACCGGACGGCGGGGTCGCCCACGATCGCCGTCGAGGCTCCGCACGAATGCGACGCGGCGATGCAGCGGGACGGCCTGGTGGCGACCCCGCCCGCCGGGCGCGGCGAGCGCTCCTGGTGGCTGGGCCAGCTCGTCGAGGCGGCGCCGCTGTCCTGCTGGCCCGCCAGGTTCGGCGGACGCTCCCCCGAGGAGATCGTGGCCCTGCCGGTCGCCGACGACTGGCAGGCCGAGCTGCACGCGGCCTGGTGCCGGGCGGCCGTACGGCAGCGGGACGCGGCCTGGTCGCGCGCGCTGCTCGGCTCCCCCGCGGCTCCGCCCGCGACCGGCCCGGGGACGTCGTCGCTGGCCGAGCGCGGCCGGCTCCTGTCGATGCTGCCCACGGAGGAGCGGGCGCGCTGGGTCGCCTCGTTCGTCGCCGCGCACGGCCTGTCGGAGGCGTTCCAACTGCTCGGCGTCTGCGCCGTGCCCTGGGCGGAGCCGCTCGGCGCCGCGGTGATCGACGCCCTCGACATCGCCCGGGACGCGGGCAGTTACCCATGGAGCTTCAGCGGGGTGATGGGTTTGGCGGAGCGTTGCCTCGACCCGGCCGCGGCACGGCAACTGGAGTCCCTGACCGCGCTTCCCGACGAGGCGGACGACGTCGCACCCGGCGCGGGCGGCTACTGGTCCGAGGCCTTCCAGCGCCTGGTGTCCACCCTCCGGCTGCGCGCCGCGATGCGCGCCGAGCTCACCGGGGAGCACGTGGGCGCGGACGCGGCGCACGGCAGCCGACGGCGTACGTGAGGGCGGCCCCGGCCTGAACGTGGTGGAAAAGCCGAAGGGCCCTTCCGCCGCGGAAGGGCCCTTCGGTGAGGTACGGACGGCGTGTCGCGGCTACGCGGCCACGCGCACGTTCGCGTTCACCCAGTCCACGATGGACGCCGTCGTCGCGCCCGGCGTGAAGATCTCCGCCACGCCCTTCTCCTTCAGCGGAGGGATGTCGGCGTCCGGGATGATGCCCCCGCCGAAGACCTTGATGTCCAGCGCGTCGCGGTCCTTGAGCAGCTCGAGGACCTTCACGAAGAGCGTGTTGTGCGCTCCCGAGAGGATCGACAGGCCGATCGCGTCGGCGTCCTCCTGGATGGCGGTGTCGACGATCTGCTCGGGCGTCTGGTGCAGCCCGGTGTAGATGACCTCCATACCGGCGTCGCGGAGTGCCCGCGCGATCACCTTCGCGCCACGATCGTGGCCGTCGAGACCCGGCTTGGCCACCACCACGCGGATCGGACCGGCTCCACCCATCACTGCCTCCACATGCGACCCCCGGGCCTCGTTGCCGGGGAGGTGAACGAACGTTATCCCCAGCATCTCGCACGCGGCAGTTTCGCGGTGCCCGGGGAGGGGGAAATCACACGTTGGGACATGTTCGCTCTGCGCCGTTCCCCGCTTTCGGGCCCTCCTCCTGGGCCCACCAGCCGCAAGCGGGGCCCGGTCGCAAAGGGAGCCGCGACGAGGTCGCCGCCCTCCGTGCCGCCGTCCGTACGGCGCGGGGGTGCGGCGACCGGCGTACCGTTCGGCCCCGCGCGCCGTTCGGGAGGCCGGCCATGGAGCTCACCAAGGTCACCGCCCTGATGAAGGCCACCGCCCTGGAGCTCGCCGTCCTCACCGGCCATCTCGTCCTCTACCCCTCGGGTGTCGTGGCCGAGCGGCTCTCCGCCGCCCCGCCCCCCGACTCACCGCTCGCGGGCCGGCGCCCGGTCGTCCTCCTGCACGGCTTCGTCGACAACCGCTCGGTGTTCGTCCTGCTGCGCCGCGCCCTGACCCGGCACGGCCGCGACTGCGTCGAGTCGCTCAACTACTCCCCGCTCACCTGCGACCTGCGGGCCGCCGCCGGGGAGCTCGGCCGCCGGGTGGAGGAGATCACCGCCCGTACGGGACAGCCGCAGGTCGACATCGTCGGGCACAGCCTGGGCGGGCTCGTCGCCCGTTATTACGTACAGCGACTCGGCGGCGACGCGCGGGTCCGCACCCTGGTCACGCTCGGCACCCCGCACGCCGGCACCACCGTGGCCCCGCTCGCCGACGCGCATCCGCTGGTCCGGCAGATGCGCCCCGGTTCGGAGGTGCTGCGGGAGCTGGCCGGTCCCGCGCCGGGCTGCACGACCCGGTTCGTGAGCTTCTGGAGCGATCTGGACCAGGTGATGGTGCCGGTGGAGACCGCCCGGCTCGACCACCCCGACCTCCTCGTGCACAACGTCCGGGTGAGCGGGATCGGCCATCTCGCGCTGCCCGTCCACCCGACGGTGGCCGCCGGGGTCCTGGAGGCCCTCGACGCGGACGGGCCGCAGGTCCGGGGAGCGCGCGAGGAGGAGCCGGGCGCGAGCTCGGTCGCCTGACCGCACGACACCGTTCTTCGAACGTTCCTCGAACACAAGGCCAAAGCTCCTTCCCCGAGCTGGCGAAACACGGCCGATTGCCCGTTTCCTGCGGGCATAAACCCTGCGGAAGATTGTCCGCCGCGCGTACCGCCGGGTACAGTCGCGCCACTGCTTACCCCCGGGACACCCCTCAAGGGGCCCGCCCCGAACTGGTCCTGCTGCCGAGGCGAGAGAGACGTTGGTGAACGACCAGCACCCCCACGCCGGGTACGCCGGAGACGGCGCCCACTCCACCGGCAGCTTCTCCACCGACCCGCTCTTCGGCGCCTACGCCGGCGGCCAGGCGGACCCCAGCGGCCAGTGGGACCTCGGCCAGTACGGCGGCGCCACCGGTTCGTACGCCACCACCGGCCAGTACGACCTGACAGGGCAGTACGACACGACCGGGCAGTACGACAACACGACGGGGCAGTACGCCACCGCCCCGCAGTACGACACGACGGGCCAGTACGACACCACCGGCCAGTACGACGCCACCGGGCAGTGGGACACCACGGGGCAGTGGACCGGCCTCACCTCGTACGACGCCACCGGCACGTACGACACCACCGGCGCGTACGCGACGACCGGTTACGACACCACCGGGCAGTACGACGCCACCGGCCAGTGGAACGCCTCCGCCTGGACCGAGGCGCAGCAGACCGGCCAGTACGAGACCGTCCACGCCGGCGCCTACGCCGCCCAGGGCGCGTACGGCTACGAGTCCTACGACGCCACCGGCCAGTGGGCCGCCCCCGCCTTCGTGACCGACAACGGCACCGGCAGCTACGACGCGACCGCGTGGAACCACGCGACCCCCGAGGCCGAGCCGCACGTCCCCCAGCAGTACAACCCGCTGGACGCGCCGCACGCCGAGCACGTCGCCGAGCACACCGCCGAGTTCGCGTTCGAGTACGGCGCCGAGGCGGAGACGGACGGCGCCTCCCCCGCCGCGGACGCCACCCCCGAAGTCGGCTTCGAGTCCGAAGCCGACTTCGACACGCACTTCGACACGGACTTCCACGCCGGCGCCGACGCCGACCTCGACGCCGACTTCGATGCCGATTTCGATGCCGCCGAGGGACACGGGGACCTCCACGAGCCCGAGGACGCCGAGCACCTCCCGGCCACCGACGCACCCGCCGTCGAACTCCGTACGGACTCCCCGCTCGCCGTCCGCCGCAACGCCGGAGGCAACCGCGGCCGTCGCCGTACCCCCGCCAAGCGGTCCGCGCTGCTGACCGTCGCCGTCCCCTCCGCCTGCGTCATGGGAGTCGCCGGCATCGCCGCGGCGTCCGTCGGCGGGCTGACCGGGGCCACCGAGGGCGGGCAGAAGGACAACAACACCACCCTCGCCGCGGCCGACCCGGCCTCCGTCAAGCAGGTCGCCGCCAACAACGCGCTCGACACCCAGCTCGCCGCGCTCAGCGAGGACGCCCGCGACTTCGGCGACCGCGCCAGCCGCACCCAGGAGCGCATCGACCTCCGGCTCCGCCAGGAGGCCGACAAGAAGAAGCGCGAGGAGGAAGCGGCCCGCAAGGAGGCGCTCCGCCCCAAGTTCTCGCTGCCGGTGAAGCTGCACCGGCTCAGCGCGCGCTTCGGACAGTCCGGCATCAACTGGATGTCCGTGCACACCGGCATCGACTTCCCCGTCATGACGGGCACCCCGGTCATGGCCGCCACGGACGGCACCGTCCGCACCCAGCTGAACAGCGCCTACGGCAACATGGTGATCGTGACCGCCCCGGACGGCACCGAGACCTGGTACTGCCACCTCAGCAGCGCCAAGATCCGCTCCGGTCAGGTGAAGGCCGGCGACGTCATCGCGTACTCGGGCGACTCCGGCAACTCCACCGGCCCGCACCTGCACTTCGAGGTCCGGCCGAACGGCACCCGCGCGATCGACCCGTTGGCCTGGCTGCGCAGCCACGGTCTCGACCCGACCAGCTGAGCTTCCCCCCTTCACGCGTACGGGCCCCGGCAGCAGCC
>NZ_JBHJQI010000180.1:0-15420 GCF_042262805.1 Streptomyces sp. NPDC056361 | reverse complement strand
GAGTTCCGGGGCGCCCCTTCGTCATGCCGTCAGGCGTCGGGCGTCATGCCGTCACGCGTAGGCGTCGAGGTCCTTGATCTGGGAGAAACCGAGCCCGTACGCGCTCATCCCCCGCCCGTACGCCCCGATGTGGACCCCGGGGGCGGACCCCGCGAGGACCCAGCCGAACTCCGACTCCCGGTAGTGGAACGGCACCGGCACGCCGTCCACCGGCAGCGACAGCGTCGACCAGGCGGGACCGGTGAGGTCGTCGGCGAGTTCGAAGGCGGTCTCGGTCTGCTGGTCCAGCCAGTTGTCGCGCGTCGCGTGGTCGAGCGACGCGGGCCAGGTGTGGACGAGCAGTCCGGAACCGGCCAGCCAGGCGGCGGACGAGACCGTGGTGGCGTCGAGGACGCCCGTGCCGTCGCCGGTGCGCCGCACCGGGCTCGCCGCGACCGTCACGACGACGGCGAAGCGCTCCTTCTCCACGCCGCTCGCGTCCGACTTTATGGACGGCGTGTCACCGTGCCCGGTCGACCCGTGCTGCACGCTGCCGTCCGCCGCCGTGCCGACCTGCATCAGCCGCCGGGGGCCGGTGAACGCCTCGTCCAGGCCGTACCAGGCGAAGGACGCGCTCAGGTAGCCCTCGGCGGTCCGCCGGGCCGTGGGCACGCCCTCCGCCCGACTCGTGGTCTCCATCTCGGCCGCCTCCTCGTTCCGTCAACAGAGGGAGGATAGCCACCCGGACGCGTCCGGTCGGTGACAGCC
Source organism: Streptomyces sp. NPDC056361 (assembly GCF_042262805.1). NCBI lineage: Bacteria > Bacillati > Actinomycetota > Actinomycetes > Kitasatosporales > Streptomycetaceae > Streptomyces > Streptomyces sp. NPDC056361. Next base: position 14,673 of record NZ_JBHJQI010000180.1, on the reverse strand, counting down.
CGTCGTCAGGTCGCGTCGGAGTCGTACGGCGGACGCTCGCCGGTGTCCGGCTTGTCCTGCTTCTTGAGGAGGTCCGGAGTGCCGTTGACCGGGGAGCCGTTGACCGCGGCGGGCGCGCTCGCGCGGCCGTGGACGGCGTCGGCGACCTCGTTCATCTCCTTCTTGAGGTCGAAGCTGCCCCGCAGCTCCTTGAGCTCCCGCAGGTCGTCGTTCTGCTCCATCTGCTTGCGGAGGAACGTCTTGGGGTTGAGGTCCTCGAACTCGAAGTCCTTGAACTCCGGCCCCAGCTCGCTGCGGATGTCCTCCTTCGCGCTGTCCGAGAAGTCACGGACCTTCCGGATGAAACGCGAGACGTCCTGGATCACCTTCGGGAGCTTCTCCGGCCCGAAGACGAGCACGGCGAGCACCACAAGAGCCACCAGCTCGAGTGCGCCTATGTCGCTGAACACTTAGTAGCTCCTTCACGCCGGTCCAGGGCCCGGTCCAAGGTACCCGCCGAAACTGCCCCACGGGTACCTTGCGGCATCCATCACATGGCCCTCAGGTGCCCTGCGACGAGCCCAGGGTCAACGTCTTTGTCAGCTCTTTGCCGTTGCGGGTCAGGGTGAGCTCCAGCTTGTCGCCGGGGCGGTGGGCGCGGATCTTCACGATGAGCTCCTCGCCGTTGTGCACCCGCTGGCCGTCGACCTTGGTGATGACGTCTCCCGGTCGCAGCCCCGCCTTGGCGGCCGGGCCGCCGGCGGTGACGGAGGCGGAGCCGTCCTTGCCCTTCTCGCCGACGCGGGCGCCGTCGCCGTTGAACTGCATGTCGAGGCTCACGCCGATGACGGGGTGGGTCGCCTTGCCGGTGTTGATGAGCTCCTCGGCGACGCGCTTGCCCTGGTTGATCGGTATGGCGAAGCCGAGGCCGATGGAGCCGGGCTGGCTCGCGCCGGCGCCCTCGCCCTCGCCGGAGCCGCCGCCGGCGGCGCGGATCGCGCTGTTGATGCCGATGACCCGGGCCTTGGAGTCGAGGAGCGGGCCGCCGGAGTTGCCGGGGTTGATGGGGGCGTCGGTCTGGAGCGCGTCGACGTAGCTGACGTCGCTGCCGTCGCCCTTCTCGCCGCCGGCGGTGATCGGGCGCTCCTTGGCGCTGATGATGCCGGAGGTGACCGTGTTGGAGAGGTCGAAGGGGGCGCCGATGGCGACCACGGGGTCGCCGACCCGCACGTTGTCGGAGTTGCCGAGCGGCAGCGGCTTGAGGCCGGAGACGCCGGTGACCTGGACGACGGCCAGGTCGTAGCCGGCGTCCTTGCCGATGAGCTTGGCGCGGGCCGTCTCGCCGCTGGAGAAGGTGACCGAGATGTCCTCGGAGGACGCAGCCCCGTCGACGACGTGGTTGTTGGTGAGGATGTGGCCCTTGGTGTCCAGGACGAAGCCGGTGCCGGTGCCGGAGGAGCCGTTGCCCCGGACGTGCAGGGTGACCACGCCGGGCAGGGCGCTCGCGGCGATCCCGGCGACGCTGTCCGGGGCGCGGTCGGTGTCGCCGGCCTCGGCCTGCGGCAGCTCGACGGTGGTGAGGCCGCCGTTGCGCTCGACGTACGCGCCGATCCCGCCGCCGACGACGCCGGTGATCAGGGCGAAGACGAGCGCGCCCGCGACCGCGAGGCCCTTGCGGGACTTCTTCGCGGGCGCCGGCTCGAACGCGAACCCGGGCCCGCCGGCCCCCCACGGGTCGTACTGCACCCAGGGCGACCCGCCGCCCTGCGGCGGCACGGGCCCTTGCGGGTGCGGCTGCGGCTGCGGCTGCGGGTGCGACGGGGGCTGCGGGTGCGGCGCCGTCGGCGGCACGGCCGCCTGCTGCTGCGGCGGTACGGGGGCCGGCGGGCGCTGCACGGGCGGCGCGGGCGCCCACGGCCCCGGCTCCCCGTAGGGCGGCGTGCGGTACTCGTCGGGGGCGTGCAGCGGCTGCGCCGCCGCGGGCCGGTCCTCGTCCGCCGCGGGCACGGCGGCGGGCTCGGTCCACGCCGCGTCGGCGTCGGGCGCCGGTACGGACTTCGTCAGCTCGACGGCCGGCGCGGGCTCGGGCTCGGGCCCGGACGACGGGGCCGGCGCCGCGGGAGTCCCGGCCGGGAGGGGCTCGGCCCTGAGGGGCTGCGGCTCCGTCACCGCGAACTCGGCCGTCGGCGCCGTCTCCGTCAGGTCGGCGGCCGACCGGGGCTCGGCCGGGACGGCCGGGTCGGGCGCCGCGGACGGCTGGGGTGCGGGCAGGGGAAAGTCACCGTCGCCGTCCTCGGCCGGCGGCGGCGTGGGTATCCGCGCCGCCTCCGGATCGTTCGACGGCCGGCTCCACCAGTTCGGCTTCCCGTTGTTCATGCTCTCCCCGCAACCGCTGACCCGTCCGCGCCCCTGGGTCGGGCGCCCGTGTCCCTGGATTCAACCAGGTCTCGGGTCAGCGCCGGGCGACGAGCGGTACGGCCGTCGACGTCGGCCCCGTGGCGGGGTCGGGCGCGAAGGCCAGCCGGAGGGCCGGAGCGGTCGGCCGGACGAACGGCGACAGGGCGAGGAGCGACTGCGTGGCCGGGTTGCGGACCCCCACGGCCACCAGCGGTGCGGCGTCGACGCGCACCGCTCCCGGCGCGACCGCGCCCGGGGGCGCCGCCGCGACGGGCCCGTGCGGCACGCCCGCAGGGGCCTGCGGTGTCAGCGCCCCGGTGTCCACGGACTGGGCGCCGTAGCGCTCGCCGGAGCGCGTGCCGCGTGACGAGGGGCTCGTACTCCCGCCGCCGCCCGTGGTGCCGGAGGCGCGCAGCGGGGTGACCGCACTGCCGGTGCCCTGGCCGCCGCGTGCGCCCGCGCTCACCGAGGTGTCCATCGGCAGGGTGCCGCCGAGGGCGATGGCGGCGAACGAGACCGCGCTGGCCGCGGCGAAGGCGAAACGGCGGCCCCGTCCGGACGTCCCGGCGCGGTCGCCGACGTCGTGGATGCGGAAGCCGGTGCCGCCGGCCGTGCCCTGGCCCGGGGTGACGACCGCGGCGGTGGCGAAGCCGTCGGACTTCACTCCGCCGGCGAGCAGCTCTTCGAGGGGCCCTCTGGGGCCGCCGGAGCCGCCCGGCGGCTCGCCGGGGAGGCCCTGGAGCCGGGCGAGGAAGCCCTCCGAGAGCGGCGGGGGCGCCGCGGAGGCGAAGACGCTCTTGAGGGTGCGCTGGGCGTCGGCCTCCGCCTTGCAGCGGGGGCAGGTCGCGAGGTGCGCGAGGACCCGCTCGCGGGCGTCGTGGCCGAGTTCGCCGTCGACGAGCGCGGCCAGCCGGTCCCCCAGGTGGTGTTCCGCGGGGGTCGGCGACGAGGGACGTGTGCCGCTCACGCTGTCCCTGCCTCCCATCCGACGGAGGCGAGCGCGCGCTCCGCCCGGGCCTCGGGCGAGCGGTGCTTGAGTGCCTTGCGCAGGTGGGAGCGCCCGCGGTGGATCCGGCTGCGGACGGTGCCGAGCTTCACGCCGAGGGTCGCGGCGATCTCCTCGTACGACAGTCCTTCGATGTCGCAGAGGACGACCGCGGCGCGGAACTCGGGCGCGAGGGTGTCCAGGGCCTGCTGCACGTCGGCGTCGAAGTGCGTGTCGTTGAACACCTGCTGCGGCGAGGGCTCGCGGCTGGGCAGCCTTTCGGCGGCGTCGTCGGCGAGCGCGTCGAAGCGGATGCGCTGCTTGCGGCGCACCATGTCGAGGAAGAGGTTGGTGGTGATGCGGTGGAGCCAGCCCTCGAAGGTGCCCGGCGTGTACGTCGACAGCGAGCGGAAGACGCGGACGAAGACCTCCTGGGTCAGGTCCTCGGCGTCGTGCTGGTTGCCCGTCAGGCGGTAGGCGAGGCGGTAGACCCGGCCACTGTGCGTGCTGACGATCTCCTCCCAGGTGGGAGGGGTCCACGCCTGCGATTCCGCATCCGATGCGAAGGTCGCGGTGGTGGGAGCGGAGTCGGTGGTGCGGAAACGGTCAGCGGTGTCGGTCACGGATTTCGGCTCACCCGCCGACCTGAGAAGACGCCGAAGCACTCCTCCCCGATCCACAGGCGCAGCCGCACCTCCCCTGTCGGCTCTGGTGGTGTCCAGTGGAGCCCCTACCATAGCCACCTCGCCCGTTAGCTCCGGATAAGAATCTTTACGCGAATTTGGAACCGGCTCCCCCGGCTTCCTCCTGCGCGTCTCTCCCCTGGTGAACGCCCGGTCCCATCAGCGGGTTCCCACTGTCAGCGGATACAGTCACCGTTGCGTCAACTACGGGGACAGGAGAGGGCCATTACCGCCAACCGGCAGACGAGCTGGTCGTTCGCCGACGCATTCGTCGCCGAGGACGAGGCTCTGCGCTGGGCCCGGGAGCGGGCCCGGGAGGCAGGGCTGCCCTCGGTGTCCCCCGCCACCGGTGGCGCGCTGCGGGTGCTCGCCGCGACGGCGGACGCCAAGGCGGTGGCGGAGATCGGCACCGGTACGGGCGTGTCGGGCATCTACCTGCTGCACGGGATGCGGCCGGACGGGGTGCTGACGACGGTGGACCTCCAGCCGGAGCGGCAGCAGCTGGCCAAGACGGCGTTCCGGGCGGCGGGCTTCGCGGGCAACCGGGCCCGGTTCATCCCCGGCCGCGCCCTGGACGTCCTTCCGCGGCTCGCGGACGGCGGGTACGACCTGGTGTTCTGCGACGGCGACCGGCTGGAGTACCTGGACTACCTCGCTGAATCGTTGCGCCTGCTGCGACCTGGGGGTCTCGTCTGCTTCGAGGGCGTCTTCGCGGACGGCCGCACGGTCGATTCCGCGGCCCAGCCGCCCGAGGTCCAGCGGATCCGCGAGCTGCTGCGGGCCGTACGCGAGAGCCAGGACCTCATCGCGTCGATCCTCCCGGTCGGCGACGGCCTGCTCTGCGCGGTCCGGCGCGGCTGACGCCCCCGCGCCGCCCGGGCCCCCGCACACCGGGCCCGCACGCCAGGCCCGTACGCGGCCTGGATCCCGGCCCCGTTCCACGCCCCGGCCTCCCGTCCCGAGCCTCCCGTCCCGCCCCTCTCACCCCCGGCCCCGTTCGCGCCCGGACGCACCGCTGCCCCGGCACGGCGGACCGTACCGGGGCAGCGGATGGAATACGTGGAGGGTCGGGTCAGCCGACGACCTTCTTCAGGGCGTCGCCCAGCGCCTCGGCCTCGCCCGGGGTCAGCTCGACGACAAGCCGACCGCCGCCTTCGAGCGGTACGCGCATGACGATGCCCCGCCCCTCCTTGGTCACCTCGAGCGGGCCGTCACCCGTCCGCGGCTTCATGGCCGCCATGCTTGTTCCCCTTCCTGAAACCAGCTCATCGTCAGCCGGGCAGCTCCTTGATGTGGAGCACGCGTCACCGGCTTCGAACACATTGCTTCCAGGTCATTATCCCGCATCACAGGACCCGATGACCAACATCGATCTGCATCGCTTGCGCAACGCGCTCTCTCAAAACCCCACAATTCGGCGACCGGCCTGCGATACTTCGCCGCTCGGCGTCCGGCTGGGAAGCTTCGTTCTTTGACGCAGCTCACATGTGCGGCGCGGGTGATCTCCGCCATGCTGGGCTGGTCAACCACGCAATGAGGCGAAGGGATCCCGATGGCCGACACGGTGCTGTACGAGGTGAGCGAGGGTCTCGCCACCATCACGCTCAACCGGCCCGAGGCCATGAACGCGATGAACGTGGCCGCGAAAGTCGCCCTCCGGGACGCGGCGGAGACGGCCGCGGCCGACCCCGCCGTTCGGGCGGTGCTGCTCACCGCGGCCGGCGACCGGGCGTTCTGTGTGGGCCAGGACCTGAAGGAGCACGTGGGCCTGCTCCTCGCGGACCGGGAGTCCGGCACGAGCCAGACCATGAACACGGTCCGTGACCACTACAACCCGATCGTCAAGGCGCTCACCGGCATGCGGAAGCCCGTCGTGGCCGCCGTGAACGGTGTCGCGGCGGGCGCCGGCTTCGGCTTCGCGCTGGCGGCGGACTACCGGATCGTCGCCGAGACGGCCGCCTTCAACACCTCCTTCGCGGGCGTCGCGCTCACCGCCGACTCGGGCATGTCCTGGACGCTGCCCCGGCTGATCGGCCCGAGCCGCGCCTCCGACCTGCTGCTGTTCCCGCGCTCGATCAGCGCCCAGGAGGCGTACGAGCTCGGCATCGTGAACCGCCTGGTCCCCGCCGCCGACCTCGCCGCCGAGGCCGTGAAGGTGGCCCGCACCCTCGCGGAGGGCCCCACGGTGGCCTACGCGGCGCTCAAGGAGTCCCTCGCGTACGGCGCCGACCACTCGCTCGCCGAGGCCCTGGAGAAGGAGGACGAGCTCCAGACGCTCGCCGGCGCCTCCGAGGACCACACGATCGCGGTCCGCGCCTTCATCGCCAAGGAGAAGCCCGTCTACCTGGGCAGGTGACCGCACGGGAACCCGTTCGTACGGACGGTGAGCGCGTCTATAGGATCCGCTCACCATCCGTACGCACATACCTGGGGGGTTCCGTGCGTTCAAACCCTTCCGCGCGCCTTCTTCGCGGCGCGCTCACGGCGGGTGTGGCCCTCGGCCTGTCCGCCACCGCCCTGTCTTCTCCGGCCGCCGCCTCGGACGGCTGGGACCGGTGTCCGGAGGGGCGGTTCTGCGCCTTCAGCAAGCCGCTGTACCAGGGCGACATGCTGGTCATCACCCGGCCGATGGCCTCGCTCGGCGCCTGGGACAACCACATCCGGTCCTTCGTGAACAACGCGAGCGGGTACGACTCGATCTGCTTCTACCCGGAGCCGGGGTTCGTTCCCGACGGCTCCGCGCACTTCTACCACTCGGAATCGTTCGACGAGAGCGCCTACCCCGGCCTCGACGCGGCGGCCAGCTCCGTGGACATCGGCCCCGAGGCGGACGACTACTGCGGCCAGGAGAGCCGGTACCCGGTCGTGTGGAACGGCGTGAAGCCCCGGCCGGCCGGACTGCCCGCGACCGGGGCCTTCGGCGACATCGACCGTGACGGATACGTGGACGTCTTCGGCCGCAACCTGATCAGCCAGCTGTGGACGTCGCACCACTACGACAGCGCCGGCAGGACCCGGCTCGTCGGCAGCGGCTGGGACGCCATGAGCAAGCTGACCCGGCACGGGGACTACGACGGCGACCTGAACGAGGACGTCGTCGCCCGCGACAAGGCCGGCGTGCTCTGGCTCTACCCCGGCGACGGCAAGGGCTCGTTCAAGCCCCGCCGCGAGATCGGCGGCGGCTGGAACACCATGCGGGACCTGGCGGCCGCCGGCGACCTGACCGGGGACGGCAAGGCCGACCTGCTCGCCACCGACGGCGCGGGCGTCCTGTGGACGTACCCGGGCAACGGCAGGGGCTGGTTCGGCGCCCGCAAGAAGGTCGGCGGCGGCTGGGGCGGCATGAACGAGCTCGTCGGCGCCGGGGACATGGACTCCGACGGCAGGGCCGACCTGGTCGCCCGCGACACGGCGGGCAAGCTCTGGCTCTACCCGGGCAACGGCCGCGGCTGGTTCGCCCCTCGCAAGGCCATCGGCACCGGCGGCTGGAACGCCCACGGGGAGCTGGCCGGCCTCGGCGACGTCACCGGCGACGGCCGCCCCGACCTGATCGCGCACGGCCCCCGCCCCGGCGACAGGTACGACCGGAGCCGCGGCTCCCTCGTGGTCTACCCGGGCGCCGCCGACGGCCGCCTCCAGGCTCCGCGCGAGCTGGGCTCGGCCCGCCCCTCCACCTTCGTCTTCTGATCCTCTTCGCGAACGGGTTCCGATCCATGATCCGCACCGTCCGGGGCCGCCGCGCCCTGGCCGCCGCCGTGACCACGGCAGCCTCCCTGGCGACGCTGATGACCGCCGCTCCCCCGGCGGCTGCCGACGAGTTCCGCTGCCCCTCGGGCAGCTTCTGCGTCTTCCAGTACCCGAACTACGGCGGCGAGATGAAGATCATCTCGACCAGCCGGCCCACCTTGGGGACCTGGAACGACAAGATCTCGTCGTTCATCAACCGCAGCGACAAGTGGGCCGTCGCCCACCTCGACGCCGGCTACACGGGGAGCGGCGGGATGCTCATCGATCCCCGCCAGCCCTCCGGCACCGATCTGGGGTGGGCCTCCTGGTCCGCCGAGCTCGACAACAAGATCAGCTCGATCCGGCTGGGCAGCACCCAGTGGGAGGCCCTCAACGGCCACGGCTGGATGGACTGGGGCTCCTCCGACCACCCCCGCCCGGCGGACCTCCCCGCCGCGTCGAAGTTCGGCGACCTCGACGGCAACGGCGTCGCGGACCTCGTCGAGCGCGCGGACGACGGCCGGCTGTGGTTCCTCAACGGTGTCCGGGACGCGAACTGGAACACCAAGGGCGCGCTCATCGGCAGCGGCTGGAGCGCCATGACCGAGCTCGTCCGGCACGGCGACCACAACGGCGACGGCACCGAGGACGTCTACGCACGCGACAAGGCCGGCGTCCTGTGGCTCTACCCCGGCAACGGCCGGGGCTGGTTCAAGCCCCGGATCAAGATCGGCGGCGGCTGGAACGGCCTGCGGGAGATCGAGGCGGTCGGCGACGTCACCGGCGACGGCCGGCGCGACCTGGTGGCCCGCGACACGGCGGGCGTGCTCTGGACCTACCCCGGCAACGGCCGCGGCTGGTTCGGCGCCCGGAAGAAGGCCGGCACCGGCTGGAACTTCATGAACCGGCTCGTGGCACCCGGCGACATGACCGGCGACGGCAGGGCCGACCTCGTCGCCCGCGACGGCTACCGCGGCCTGTGGCTCTACCCGGGCAACGGCCGCGGCGGCTTCGGCACCCGCACCAAGCTGCCGTACGCCTGGCCGTCGAACGACGCGCTGCTCACCGTCGGGGACGTGACGGGCGACGGCAGGTCCGACCTCATGCGGACGATCAACGGCCGGCTGTACGTCTACCCGGGCAACGGCCGCGGCGGGATCGGCGCCCCGCGGCCCGACACCTCGTACGACTCCGCGACGGGTGTCCACGTCTTCTGATCAGGCGGGAACCACCGGCCCGGGTCGGCTTCCGCCCCGGGCCACGCACCCCGTCACATGGTCGTCGACCAGGCCGCACGCCTGCATGAGGGCGTAGGCGGTGGTCGGGCCGATGAAGCGGAGGCCGCGCTTCTTCAGGGCCTTGGAGAGGGCCGTGGACTCGTCGGTGACGGCGGGGACGTCGGCGACCGTACGGGGGGCGGGGCGGGTCGCCGGGTCGGGGGCGTACGACCAGATCAGGGTGTCGAGTTCGCCCGGGGTCCAGCCGGCGAGGAGCTTCGCGTTGGCGAGGGTGGCATCGATCTTGGCGCGGTTGCGGATGATGCCCTCGTCGGCAAGGAGTCGCTCGCGGTCGGCCTCGCCGAAGCCGGCGACGGACGCGATCTCGAAGTCGGCGAAGGCCCGCCGGAAGCCCTCGCGGCGGCGCAGGATGGTGATCCAGGAGAGGCCCGACTGGAAGGCCTCCAGGCAGAGCCGTTCGAAGAGGGCGTCGTCGCCGTGGACCGGGCGGCCCCACTCCTCGTCGTGGTACGCCACGTAGTCCTCGGTGGACAGGCCCCAGGGGCAGCGGAGCCGGCCGTCGGGGCCGGGGACCGCCTCGCCGGTCACGGCTGGTCGCCTTCGCGGTCCCCGCCGGCGGCGCCGGCGAGCGCCTCCTCCAACTCGGCGATCCGCGCGTCGCGTTCGGCGAGCTCCGCCCCGAGCCGGACGAGGACGTCGTCGACGTCGGCCATCCGGTAGCCGCGGACGGCGACGGGGAGGCGGAGCGCCTCGACGTCGGCGCGGTCCACCGGGCGGGCCGCCGGAAGGGGGTCGACGAGCTGCTCGGGCGCCACCTCGGGCAGCACCTCGCCCTCGCCGCCGCCGACCACGGCCAGGGTCACCGCGGCCACGACCACGACCATCGTGATGAGCAGAAACCAGAACACCTGCGCGCCTCTCCCCGGAGTGGAATTCGTCCCGTGCCGATCGTGCCATGCGCCACCGACGGTTAGGGTCACAGGCGAACGGACGCGAGGGAGGACAAAAGGGATGCTGCGCTTGGGACGGCGTGAATTCGGGCCGCACGAGCCGGTGATCATGGCGATCGTGAACCGGACCCCGGACTCGTTCTACGACCAGGGCGCGACGTTCCGGGACGAGCCCGCGCTCGCCCGGGTCGAGCAGGCGGTCGCCGAAGGGGCGGCGATCATCGACATCGGCGGGGTGAAGGCGGGCCCCGGCGAGGAGGTGACGGCCGAGGAGGAGGCGCGGCGCACCGTCGGGTTCGTCGCGGAGGTCCGCAGGCGCCACCCCGACGTGGTGATCAGCGTGGACACCTGGCGGGCCGATGTCGGCGCGGCGGTCTGCGAGGCCGGCGCGGACGTCCTCAACGACGCGTGGGGCGGGGTCGACCCGGGCCTCGCGGAGGTGGCCGCCAAGTACGGCGCCGGCCTCGTCTGCACGCACGCGGGCGGCGCGGAGCCGCGGACCCGGCCGCACCGGGTGGAGTACGACGACGTGATGGCCGACGTCCTGCGCGTGACGGTCGGTCTGGCGGAGCGGGCGGCGGCGCTGGGCGTCCGCCGGGACGCGATCATGATCGATCCGGGTCACGACTTCGGGAAGAACACCCGGCACAGCCTGGAGGCGACGCGGCGGCTCGGCGAGATGGCGGAGACCGGCTGGCCGGTGCTCGTGTCCCTGTCGAACAAGGACTTCGTGGGCGAGACGCTGGACCGGCCGGTGAAGGAGCGGGTCCTCGGGACGCTGGCGACGACGGCCGTCTCCGCCTGGCTGGGCGCGCGGGTGTACCGGGTGCACGAGGTCGCGGAGACCCGCCAGGTCCTCGACATGGTGGCGTCCATCGCCGGACACCGCCCGCCGGCCGCGGCCCGGCGCGGGCTGGCGTAGGGCGGGAGAGGGGGCGCCGGGATCCGGCGCCCCCGGAGCGGACCTACTTGCCGGTCTCCTTCGTCACCAGCGCGACCGCCTCGTCCACATCGTCCGTGACGTGGAAGAGGAGCAGGTCGCGTTCGGAGGCCTTGCCGCCGGCGACGACGGAGTCGCGGAGCCAGTCGACGAGGCCCTTCCAGTACGCCGTGCCGAAGAGCACGATCGGGAAGCGGGTGACCTTGCGGGTCTGGACGAGCGTGAGGGCCTCGAAGAGCTCGTCGAGGGTGCCGAGGCCGCCGGGGAGGACGACGAAGCCCTGCGCGTACTTCACGAACATCGTCTTGCGGACGAAGAAGTAGCGGAAGTTCACGCCGATGTCGACGTGCTGGTTGAGCCCCTGCTCGAAGGGGAGCTCGATGCCGAGGCCGACGGAGACGCCCTTGGCCTCCCTGGCGCCCTTGTTGGCCGCCTCCATGGCGCCGGGGCCGCCGCCCGTGATGACCGCGAAGCCGGCCTCGACGAGCGCCCGGCCGATCCGTACGCCCGCCTCGTACTCGGGCGAGTCCGGCTTCGTGCGGGCGGAGCCGAAGACGCTGATGGCGCTCGGCAGTTCGGCGAGGGCTCCGAAGCCCTCGACGAACTCGGACTGGATGCGCATGACCCGCCAGGGGTCGGTGTGCACCCACTCCGAGTCGCCCTCGGTGTCGAGCAGCCGCTGGTCCGTCGTCCCCGGCTGGACCTGGTCCCTGCGCCGCAGCACCGGACCGAGACGCTGCTCCTCGGGCTTCGCCATTCCCTCGGGAATGCCCATGGCCTGCTCCCTCCGCCGATCGGCGATCAGTCGTCGTTCGACCGTCAACTGATCTTCTGGTCCGGTCAGAGTAGGCCGACAGAGGTGACGAAACGCGAAATTACGGAAGTCAGGCAGTCAGCCAGTCGCGGAGTCGTGCCTCGCAGTGGTGGATCCGGTCGACGACGACGTGCTCGTTGACCTTGTGCGCGTAGATGGCGTCGCCGGGCCCGTAGTTGACGGCGGGCACGCCGAGGGCGCTGAAGCGGGCGACGTCGGTCCAGCCGAACTTGGGCTGCGCGCTGCCGCCGACGGCCTTCATGAAGGCCTCGGCGGCCGGGTGGGAGAGGCCGGGCAGGGCGCCGGGGCTCTCGTCGTCGATCACGAACTCGGCGATGTCGCAGCCGTCGAAGAAGTCGCGGACGTACGCCAGGGCCTCGGCCGGGGAGCGGTCGGGGGCGTAGCGGAAGTTGACGGTGACCGTGCAGGCGTCGGGGATGACGTTGGTGGCGACGCCGCCCTGGATCGCGACGGCGTTGAGGCCCTCGTGGTACTGGAGGCCGTCGATGACCGGCTTGCGCGGCTCGTAGGCGGCGAGGCGGGCGAGGATCGGGGCGGCGGTGTGGATGGCGTTGGAGCCCATCCAGGAGCGCGCGGAGTGGGCGCGCTCGCCGGCGGTGTGCAGGATGACGCGGAGGGTGCCCTGGCAGCCGCCCTCGACCTGGGCGTCGGAGGGCTCCAGGAGGACGGCGAAGTCGCCTTCGAGCCAGTCGGGGTGCGCGGCGGCGATCTTGCCGAGGCCGTTGAGGTCGGCGGCGACCTCCTCGTTGTCGTAGAAGACGAACGTGAGGTCGCGGTTGGGCTCGGGGACGGTGGCGGCGATCCGGAGCTGGACGGCGACGCCGGACTTCATGTCGGTGGTGCCGCAGCCCCACAGGATGCCGTCCTCGTCGAGCCGCGAGGGCACGTTGCCGGCGATCGGCACGGTGTCGATGTGGCCGGCGAGGACGACCCGCTCGCCGCGGCCGAGCCGGGTGCGGGCGACGACGTTGTTGCCGTACCTGTCGACGGTGAGGTGTGGCAGGAGGCGGAGGGCCTGCTCGATCGCGTCCGCGAGCGGCTGCTCGGTCCCGCTGACGGACGGGAAGTCGACGAGGGCGGCGGTGAGCGCGGCCCCGTCCTGGAACAGGTCGATGGGGCCGTCGAGCGGGGTGATGTCTGCCATGTGCCGACCCTAACGCGCCCTCCAGTACGGTGGGCCCGTGTCCGAGCCCACCCGCCCCCGCCGTCGCGGCCGCCTCGCCCGTTCCGCGGCCGCCTTCGCCGTGCTCCTCGGCCTCGCCTCGTACGTGGCCGTCCACCAGGTGACGGGGAGCAAGGGCGCGCCACGCTGCACGGTGGGCAGCGGTGCGAACAAGTACGAGTTCACGCTCGAGCAGGCGTCCAACGCGGCGACGATCTCGGCCGTGGGCACGACCCGCGGGCTGCCGGAGCGGGCGGTGACGATCGCGCTGGCGACCGCGCTGCAGGAGTCGGCGCTGCGGAACATCGAGCACGGCGACCGGGACTCGCTGGGCCTGTTCCAGCAGCGGCCGTCCCAGGGCTGGGGTACGCGGGCCCAGATCATGGACCCGGTCTACTCGTCGGGGAAGTTCTACGAGGGCCTGGAGAAGGTCCCCGGGTACTCGCGGCTGCCGCTGACGGTGGCGGCGCAGAAGGTGCAGCGGAGCGGTTTCCCGCAGGCGTACGCGAAGCACGAGCCGGACGCGACGCTGCTGTCGGCCGCGCTGACGGGCCGGTCGGCGGCGGCGCTGATCTGCACGACGAGCAAGGTGGAGGGGCCTCCGGGGGATCCCGAGCGGTTCCGCACGGAGCTGGTGCGCGCCTTCGGCGAGAAGGCGGCGCCCAAGGCGGTGACGGGCGGTCCGAGCGCCGGCCGGTCGGCGGCGGAGCCCGTGGTGCTCTCGCTGCCGGTGCGGGCGGGGTCGGGTGCGGCTCCCGGGGCGGACGAGCGGCGCGGCTGGGAGCTGGCGCAGTGGGCGGTGGCGCGGGCGGACGAGCTGCGCGTCGCGGAGGTCGGCTACCGGGGCCGGGTGTGGCGCGCGGGCGAGGCCGACGGCGGCTGGTCGAAGTCCTCGGGTCCGCTCGCCTCGGACGGGGCGGCGGACGGGAAGGCCGGCGGGAATTCCGGCGGGGAATCGGTCCGCGTCCGGCTCGCGCAGTAGCCGGTCACGCGTACGGCCGTTCACTCGGCGGTGGCATGCCCGCGGTCCGGGGCGCGAGAAATTCGAGACGCCTTCGCACCGGAATTCCCGTATGCCTTTCCAACCCCTCAAGTCCCTTATGGGGCAAGGGAAGTGACGGTTCGGCAGATGACTGCGCAATGACGCGTTCGTCCGTTTTCCTCCCCACCCGACAATACGACGCATTGCCAACTCTTTACCTTCGACCTCCGCAACCTCTCCCGCCCCGGAGCCGGTTGTCACTGCGTCCGAACGAACACGTCGCACCTCGTCGAAGGAGCACCATGTCCCTCCCCCTGACCCGTCGGATCGCCCGCGCCGCCCTCCTCATCGCGGCCGGAGCAGCCCCCGTGGTCGGTGCGGCCGGCTCCGCGAGCGCCCTGGACCACGGCATCGTCCCGACCGGCGCCCTCGGCGGTGTCACCGCCCTGGACGCCGCCGGCGCGGGCGGCGCCGTCGACAGCGCCTCCCAGACCACCACCGGCGTCGTCGGCGCCACCGGCGGCCAGGCCGTCGGCACGGCCGTCCCCGCCGCGGGCAAGGCCGTCGGCGCGGCGGGCAAGACCGCCACCCCGGCCGCCCAGAAGGTCGCCGGCGACACCGCCGGCAGCGCGGGCGAGGTCGTCGGCAAGACCGCCGGCGCCGCCGCCGAGGGCGCCGAGGCGCCGACCGGGGGCGCCCTCGGCGGCGGCCTCGGCAACCTGCCCACCGGCCAGGCCCTCGGCGCCGCGCCGCTGGGCGGCCTGCCCATCGGCTGACCCGCGCCACGACGCACGGA
>NZ_JBHJQI010000179.1:0-15653 GCF_042262805.1 Streptomyces sp. NPDC056361 | reverse complement strand
GAACCGCGCCGCGGTTCCGCCCCGCCCCTGACCTCTGGAGACCCGCCATGACCCCACCCCGCCCCGCCCGACGGGCCGGCGCGCTCCTCACGGCGCTGCTCGTCCTGCTGCTCGCGTGCGCCGGAATCCCGCACGCCACGGCCGCCGTTCCCGCCGACGGCGGGCAGAACGACAGGAAGGCCGTCTTCGGCGTCCAGCCCTCCGGCCCCCGGAAGCCCGACCAGCGGCCCCACTTCTCGTACGGAGTCACCGGCGGCGCCGGGATCCGCGACCGGATCGCCCTGTGGAACTACGGCTCCCGGCCGCTGACCCTCGACGTCTACGCGAGCGACGCCGTCAACACCGTCGACGGCGGCTTCGACCTGCTCCCCGCCGGCACCGAGCCGACCGACGCGGGAAGCTGGATCAAGCTCGCGAAGAACAAGGTGACGATCCCGCCCAAGGGCCGGGTCATCGTGCCCTTCACGCTCACCGTGCCGAGCAAGGCCACCCCCGGCGACCACACCGGCGGCATCGTCGCCTCCCTCTCCGGCACCGGCAAGGACGCCCGGGGCAACCAGGTCCGGCTCGACCAGCGCGTCGGTGCCCGCGTCTACCTGCGGGTGGCGGGCACGATCCGCCCCGAGCTGACCGTGGACGGCGTCCGCGCCGAGTACCACGGCAGCCTCAACCCCTTCGCCACCGGCAGGGCCACGGTCACCTACACCGTCCGCAACACCGGGAACGTCCGGCTCGGCGCCCGCCAGGCCGTCCGCGTCAACGGCCTCTTCGGGTCCTCGGTCATCGCCTCGGGCGCCCGCGACCTCGGCGAACTGCTCCCCGGCAGCGCCCTGACCGTCACCGCCGAGGCCGACGGAGTCGCCCCGCTGCTGCACGCCTCCGCCGTCGTCTCCGTACAGCCCGTGGTGACGCGGGACGGCGTCGATCCGCGACTGCCCTCGCTGACCCGCTCGGTGCCGCTGTGGACGGTGCCGTGGACGGCGCTCGGCCTGCTCCTGCTCCTCGTCGCGGGCCTCCTGTGGCGCCGGCGGGCGCGGCGGAACGGGCGCGGACGGCGGACGGCGGCCCCGGCGAAGTCCACCGCGAACCCCGAGAACCCCGAGATCCCCGACAAGGAGCTCATCGTGCAGTTCAGACGCCTCTCCCGGCGGACCGTGGCCGGCGTGGCCCTCGCCGCGGCGACGGCCCTCGCCGGCGTCGGCATCCTCATCGTGCCGACCGCCACCGCCGCCCCGCTGGGCACCGCCCGGATCACCCCGGGCGAGGGCGCCGACGACACCAGCATCTCCCTGACCACCTCGGGCGGCTGCCCGTCGCCCGCCACCCACGTCCTCGTGAAGGTGACCGGCAAGGGCTTCCCCGCCGAGGGCAAGAACGTCGTCGGAAACGCGCCCCTCGCCACCTACGGGCAGGACCCCACCGGCACCGGCTTCATCGTGCCGCTCACCATGACCATGCGGGACTACGCCAACGAGGCCGGGTTCACCACCCTCGAAGGGCGCTACGACCTGACGGTGATCTGCCGGAAGGCCTTCGGCACCGACACGTACGGGGACTTCACCGGCTCCCTCTGGTTCACCTCCGGCACCGCCTACCAGGACACCGACCCGGCGGGCCCGAACCCGACCGGCACGCCCAGCGGAACCCCGACCGGTACGCCCAGCGGAACCCCGACGGGCACGCCCACGACGGAGCCCACCGGCACGGCGTCCCCCACCCCGAGCGACACGGCGACCGCGTCGCCGACCGGCACCACCTCGGCCACGGCGACCGCGAGCCCCACCGGCACGCCGTCGGCGACCGCGACCGGCGGCGACACCGTCGGCGTCTCCACCAGCATCCGGCCCAGCACGGCCACCCCTTCGGCCACCGGCACCGGCTCCGACGCGGGCGGCACGACCGGCTCCGGCGGCGCGTCGGGCGGCGGCAACGGAGGCAGCGGCGGCGGGAACGGCGGGGGCGGCGGCCTGGCGGACACCGGCGCCGACCCCCTGCTGCTCGGGATGCTCGCCGCCGCCCTGGTGGCCGCCGGAGCCTTCGCCGTCCGGTGGGCCCGCCGCCGCGGACTGATCACCTTCGGCACCCCCTGACCCCCCGACGTACGGAGCAGACCCGATGACAGCCACCCCCACCCCGGTGGACGTGCGCCCCGCCCCGGTCGGGCCGGCGCCGTCCGGTGCCGCCCCGGCACCCGTCGGGCCGGCGCCCCGCTCCAGCCGACTGTGGACCGTCGGCGGCACCCTGGCGATCCTGGGCGCGCTGCTCCTCGGCTTCGTCGCCGCGGTCGGACCCCTCGGCGACCTCCGCCAGGAGCGGGACCGCCGCGTCGGCTACGCCGATCTGCGCGGCACGCTGGCCGAGGCCACCACGCCGATCGGTCCGTCCACCGAACCGGGCACCCCCATCGCCCTGCTGACCATCCCTCAACTCGGGGTGAAGGAGGTCGTCCGGGAGGGCAGCTCCGGCGACGTGCTGGCCTCGGGGCCCGGCCACCGTCGTGACACGGTGCTGCCCGGGCAGGCCGGGAACAGCATCGTGATGGGCCGCAGGGCGGGGTACGGGGGGCCGTTCCGGCACCTGGACACCCTCCAGCCCGGCGAGTCGATCGGGGTCGTCACCGGCCAGGGCGAGCACACCTACCGGGTGACCGGCGTCCGGCGGGCGGGCGACCCCCGGCCACCCGCCCTCCAGCCGGGGACGGGCCGGCTCACGCTGATGACCGCGACCGGCTCCCCGTACCGGCCGGACGGGGTCCTCCTGGTCGACGCGGACCTGATCTCCCCGCCCCAGCCGGGAGCCGCCCCCGCCTACCGCTTCGGCCACGTCCCGGACGACGAACTCCCGCTCGCGGGACGGCCCTCGGCGTGGCTCCCGCTCGTGCTGTGGGCACAGGCCCTGCTCCTCGCGGCGGGGCTGCTGGTCTGGGCGCGGACGCGGGTGCCCCGCACGCACGTCTGGCTGGTCGGTTTCCCCGTCCTCGTCGCGCTCGGTCTCACGGCCGGCGACCGGGCGGCGCTCCTCCTTCCCAACCTCCTGTAAGGACAGTCGTGGCCTCCCATCTGGACGCACGTTCCCTCTCCGCCTGGTTCGGGTCCCGCAAGGTCCTCAACCGGGTCTCGCTGACCATGCCCGCCGGCCGGGTCACCGCGCTCATCGGACCCTCCGGCTGCGGCAAGTCGACCTTCCTGCGCATCCTCAACCGGATGCACGAGCTGATCCCGGGCGCCGAGCTCGCGGGGGAGGTGCTCCTGGACGGCAACGACATCTACGCCCGCGGGCGGCGGCTCACCGAGGCCCGCCGTGACATCGGCATGGTCTTCCAGAAGCCGAACCCCTTCCCGGCGATGTCGGTGTACGACAACGTGACGGCGGGACTGAAGCTGACCGGCGTCCGGGTCTCCGCCGGCGACCGGGACCTGCTCGTGGAGGAGTGCCTCACCCGGGCCGGCCTGTGGAAGGAGGTCCGCGACCGGCTGCGCCAGCCGGGCGGCGCCCTCTCCGGCGGCCAGCAGCAGCGACTGTGCATCGCCCGTTCGCTCGCGGTCCGGCCGCGGATCCTGCTGATGGACGAGCCGTGCTCGGCGCTCGACCCCACGTCGACGCGGCGGATCGAGGAGACGATCCGGGAACTCGCGGAGGAGGTCACCATCGTGATCGTCACCCACAACATGCAGCAGGCGGCCCGGGTCTCCGACCAGTGCGCCTTCTTCCTCGCCGAGCAGGCCACCCCGGGCGTGATCGTCGAACACGGCCCCACGGACGCGATGTTCTCCAGCCCCCGGGACACGCGCACCGCGGACTACGTGGAGGGCCGCTTCGGCTGAGCCGCGCCGCGCCCGCGGTGGAGGATCGCCGAAGCGGGCGATCCTCCACCGCCCGCCCGCCCGCCCGCCCGCCCGCCCGCCCGCCTGCCCGTCCGCCCGGCCAGGCCTCCGCCACCGCATCCGGCTCCGGTTCCGGGGCCGGTGGGCGGCGCTTCCTATGCGCCTGGCCCGCCGCCTATGCACTCCTCCGCCACACCCGTGACCCCCGGCACACGGTCGCGGTCCACTGGGGTTCCAGTCGAGCGACTGCGGCCCAGGCGACTGCGCCGCGGAATCACGGAGGCGGTTCGATGACCACACCCCTGGCCGACTACGCGAAGTTCGCGGGCAAGCGCATCGCGATCGTCGAGCACATGCAGAACCATCCCTTCGTCCTCGGACTGCACCAGGCGAGAGAGCACGGTCTCGAGGTGTGGCTGCTCACCGGCGACCGGAACTGGTACACCCACGGCCACGACTGGGACACCCACCCCCTGGGCGCGGCCGTCGACCGGGTGATCGACGTCGACACCACCGACCTCGACGCCGTGCTCGCCGCCGTCACCGGCGACGACGGGAGCCCCCTCGTCGACGGCCTCACCTCGTTCTCCGACTACCACACGGTCCTCGCGGCGCAGGCGGCCCGGCGGCTCGGCCTGCCCGGCCCGGACCCCGCCGCCGTGGAGACCGCCAACGTCAAGGACCGGCTGCGGGTCGCGCTCGGGGACGTGCCGTACAACATCCCGCACGTGCTGGTCGCCGACCGGGACGGGCTCCCCGAGGCGGCCCGCCGGCTCGGCTTCCCGATGATCGCCAAGCCGCCCGCCGAGGCCATCAGCTACGGCGTCCGCCGGGTCGACGACATGGCGCAGCTCACCGAGGCCTTCGACGAACTGTCCGCGGTGCGGCGGAGCCTGCGCGGCCAGCCGCGCTCCGGCGAGGTGCTCCTGGAGACGTACGTCGAGGGCGTCGAGGTCAGCGTCGAGACGATGACCGTGAACGGCCGCACCCACGTCTTCGGCGTCACCTCCAAGGACCTGTTCGGCGACCCGGCGTACATCGAGTGCGGGCACACCTTCCCGGTGCCGCTGCCCGACGAGGAGCGCGACGCGCTGTACTCCGTCGTCATCAGGACGCTGGAGGCCATCGGCTACGACCACGGGCCCTGCCACACCGAGGTGCGGCGCACCGAGTCCGGCTGGCGCGTCATCGAGGCCAACCCGCGCACCCCGTCGAGCTGCATGACCATGCTGGTCACCGACGTCACCGGGCGCAGCCCCATCCTGGACGCCTGGCTCCTCACCATCGGCGAGGTCCCGCCGATCGAACCCGTCGTCCACAACGGCGGCGCCGCCGTGCGGATGATCTACCCCCAGCGGCGCGGCACCCTCGTGCGCGTCGACGGCGTCGAGGCCGCCTCCGCCGTCCCCGGCGTGCAGGTGCTGCTGCACGTGGAGAAGGGCGACCACCTGCTCCAGC
This sequence comes from Streptomyces sp. NPDC056361, assembly GCF_042262805.1. Classification (NCBI taxonomy): domain Bacteria; kingdom Bacillati; phylum Actinomycetota; class Actinomycetes; order Kitasatosporales; family Streptomycetaceae; genus Streptomyces; species Streptomyces sp. NPDC056361. The sequence goes on along the minus strand of NZ_JBHJQI010000179.1, from coordinate 10,371 downwards.
GCATGGACAACTCCTCCTGCGTCGGCTTCACCTACTGCACGGGCCCCGACCGCCTGGAGGCCCAGGCCCTCGCCGACAAGGCCGCCGCCTACCTCGACTTCGTGGTCGAGGAGGACGGGCCCGACGGGGCGGCCGGCCCGGACGGGGCCGAGCGCCCGTGAGCGGCAACGCGCCGGCGGCGGGACCGGCCGTGGTGGAGCACGTGCCCGGCGCGGCCGCGCTGGACGGGGCCGGCTGGGCCGACCTGGCGGGTCCCGAGGACTTCTTCCAGACCCCGCGCTGGCTCGCGGTGCAGGAGCGCAACTCGGGCACCACCATGGACTTCCTGGTGCGCCGCCGGGGCGGCCGGCCCGTGGCGGGCCTGGTGACCGCCTGGGCCGACGACTCGGTGCCCTGGCTCCTCGCGCGCCCCGACGCCATGCTGGAGCGGGCCGTACGGGAGGAGGACCCCGAGGCGCTGGAACGGCTCCGCGACACGGCCGGCCAGGACCCGGCGTCCCTGCTGCCGTCCCTCGTGTGCGGCGGCCGCCATCTGGGCCGCACCCGGCCGCTGATGGGCGCCGACGCCCGGCCGGAGGACATGGCCGCCCTGGTCGCGGAGGCCGAGGAGCTGGCGCGGGAGCGCGGCGCGGCCACCGTCTGCTTCCCGCACGTCGACGAGCGGGACACCGGCCTGGTGGACCTCCTCGACCGGCGCGGCTACCGCTCCCACCCGTCGGCGCACTACGCGTGGCTGCCCGTCCCCCCGGGCGGCTGGGACCAGTTCCTCGCGGAGATGACCCCGCACCGGCGGCGCCGGGTCCGGCTGGAGCGCCGGGCCCTCGACGAGGCGAAGATCGACGTCCGCATCGAGCCGATCACCCCGGAGCTGGCGCCCCGGCTCGGCGAACTCGACTGCAACCTGCTGCGCAAGTACGGCAACCCGGCCACCCCCGAGTACTCGGCGGGGCTGATCCGCTGGATCGGCGAGGTCATGGGCGACGACGCGATGGTCTCCGTCGCGCGCAAGGACGGCGTGCCCATCGGCTTCGGCATGGTGCTGCGCAACCGGGCCCAGGGAACCGAGGAGTGGTTCGGCCACCGCGCCGGCTTCGACTACGAGGCCCAGGGCAAGCTGCCCCTCTACTACGACGTCCTGTACTACCGCGTCCTCGAGGCCGCGGCGGAGCAGGGCGTGCCCGTCCTGCACGCCGGCATCGGCAGCGTCGAGGCCAAACTCGCCCGGGGCTGCCTCGCCGCCCGGGAGCACTCCTTCCTCCTGAGGCTCGAAAGGACACCACGATGAGCGTTCCCGCACGCCCCGGAGCCGGCTGGGACACCGGCGTGGGCGCCCTGGTCAACCCCTCGGACCGGCGGGGCGGAACCCTCCGGCTCGCCTCCTCCGCCGACGTCGACTCGCTCGACCCGGCCCGCACCTACTACGTGTGGGTGTGGCTGCTCCAGCGCATGCTCAACCGCACCCTCATGGCCTATCCGACCGACCCGGGACCCGCCGGTCTCGTCCCCGTCCCCGACCTCGCCGAGGGCCCCGGGCAGGTCGGCGACGGCGGCCGCACCTGGACGTACCGGCTGCGCCCCGGCCTGCGTTACGACGACGGCACCCCGATCACCGCCGCCGACGTGCGCCACGCCGTGCAGCGGGTCTTCGCCCAGGACGTGCTGCCGGGCGGCCCCACCTATCTGATCCCGCTCCTCGACGACCCGGACCGGCCCTACCCGGGGCCGTACCGCACCGACCGGCCGCTGGCGTCCGTCCAGGTCCCCGACGACCGCACGATCGTCTTCCGGCTGAGCCGGCCCTTCTCCGACTTCGACCACCTGATGGCCCAGCCGTGCACCGCGCCGGTGCCGCCGGCCGCCGACACCGGCGCCGACTACGGAACGGACCCGCGCTCCAGCGGCCCGTACCGCGTCGCCGAGCACCGGCCGGGGCGGCACCTGCGGCTGGAGCGCAACCCGTACTGGGACCGGGACACGGATCCGCTGCGGCCCGCGCTGCCGGACCGGGTGGAACTGGCCATCGGCCTGGACGTCGACGAGCTCGACGCCCGGCTGATCGCCGGCGAGTTCGACATCAACCTGGAGGGCCGCGGGCTCCAGCACGCGGCCCAGGGCCGGATGACGGCCGACGACGTGCTGCGCTCGCACATCGACAACCCCCGGACGAGTTTCCTCCATTTCGTCGCCGTCCAGCCGCACATCCCGCCCTTCGGCGACGTCCACGCCCGCCGGGCCGTGCACTTCGCCGCGGACAAGATCCTCCTCCAGGAGGCCCGCGGCGGCCCCGTCACCGGCGGCGACCTGACCACCGCGCTGTTCCCGCCGCGGCTGCCCGCGCACCAGGACCTCGACCCGTACCCCACCGGTCCCGACCTGCGCGGCGACCTGGCGGCGGCCCGGGCCGAACTGGCGGCCGCCGGGCTCCCGGACGGCTTCGAGGCGGTGATCGGCACCCAGCGCGGCAAGTTCCGGCTGGTCGCCGACGCGCTCGCCGAGTCGGTGGCCCGGGTCGGCATCCGGCTCACCGTCAAGGAACTCGACGTGGCCACGTACTTCAGCCTCGGGGCCGGCCACCCCGGCACCGTGCGCCGGCACGGCCTCGGGCTCATCGTCACCGACTGGGGCGCCGACTTCCCCACCGAGTACGGCTTCCTCGCCCCGCTCGTCGACGGCCGCCAGATCCGCCGCAACGGCGGGAACTGGAACCTCCCCGAACTCGACGACCCCGTGATCAACGGCCTCATCGACGAGACCCTCCACAGCACTGATCCCGACGAACGGGTTTCGCGCTGGCGGGCCGTGGAACGACGGGTGATGGACCACGCCGTACTCCTGCCCCTCGTACACGACAAGACCCTGCACTTCCGCAACCCCTGGGTCACCAACGTCTACGTCCACCCGGCCTTCGGCCTCTACGACGTCCAGGCGATGGGACTCGCCGCGGACGCGCCGTCCGCACCGATCCGGAAGGACCCCGCATGAACGACGCCCCCCACGACCTGGAGTTCGTACCGCTCGACGCGGACGACGACGAGACGGTGGGGCAGTGGCTCGACCTCACGGCCGTGGCGACCGCCGCCGGCCCGCGCTCCGCACCCCCGTGCAACGTCGACCTGGTCGGGTCGCTGAGGTTCGCGCCGCCCGCCACCGTCCTCGACGACTGGGTGGTCCGCGCCGGCGACCGGGTCGTCGGCTCGCTGCGGCTGGCGCTGCCCGAGGGGGCGGCGTCCGTGCGCGTCGACCAGCTGCTCGTCCACCCCGGGATGCGCCGCCGCGGCATCGGCCGGGCGCTGCACGACCACGCGGTGTCCCTGGCCCGCAAGCACGGACGGAGCTCGCTCACCGCGACGGTCGTCGAGAGCCTGCCCGCGGGCCCGCCCCAGGACCCGGCGCCCGCCGCCTTCGCCGCGGCGACGGGCGCGCACCGGTCCGGGATCCCGGCGGGCGTGCACCAGTGGCTCGACCTGGACCGGCACGATCCGCTGGCCGGCGGGGTGCCCGCCACGCCCGCCGGGTACTCCCTCGTCACCTGGGGCACCGTCACCCCCGACGAGCACGCCGTACCCGTCTCGCGGCTCGAACTGTCCCTGGGCGACGCGCCCGCGGACCCGGCCCAGGAGGACGTCCGCGCCAGCTACGCCCGGCAGTTCGAGACCATGCGGGTCGGCCGCGGCCGCCGGGCCCACCACACCGGGGTGGTGCACCGGGCGACCGGCACCCTCGCCGGCTACACCAGCGTGTCCAAGACCACCGGCAACCCCGCCTACGCCCTCCAGGGCATGACGGTGGTGCACCGCGATCACCGCGGCCACCGCCTCGGCCTGCTCCTCAAGCTGGCCAACCTGGCGTACGTCCTGCGGCACGAACCCGGGGTGCGGCTGATAGAGACGGCGAACGCCGAGGACAACCACCCGGTGATCGCGCTCAACGCGGCGATGGGCTTCGAGCCCTACGACCGCTGGGTGTTCTGGACCCGCGACGTCGGTTCGTCGGACTGACCCGGCCCTGCCGGGGCCGCCGGCCCCGGCAGACCGCGGACCGTCCCGCCCGCCCCGCCGGCGGGCGTCCGGCCCCTCGTGGTGCCCACCAGCACGCCGACGACGACCGCCGCGCTGGACACCGCCGACCAGGCGGTGAGGCGCTCGTCGAGGAAGATCCACGCCACCGCGACGGCGACGACCGGCACCAGCATCGAGAACGGCGCGACCGTCCCCGCCTCGTACCGCTTGAGCAGGGTCGTCCAGATGCCGGAGCCGACGACCGTGCCCGCCAGCGACGTGTACAGCAGCGCCACCAGACCGGCCGCCCCGGCGGGGCCGAACGACTCGCCGAGCGCCCGCCAGCCCGTGGCCGGGCCCTCCAGGAGCGCGGAGAGGGCGAGCAGCGGCACCGGCGGCACGACGGACATCCACAGCGCGAAGCGCAGCGGATGGTCCGGCCTGGCCTGCCGGCTCGCGACGTTGCCCATCGCCCAGCCCAGAGCCGCGAGCAGCGTCAGCAGCAGCGGCAGCAGCGCCGCGCCCTGGGCCCGCTCCACCGCTATCGCCGCCATGCCGAGCACGGCGAGCGCGATCCCCACCAGCTGCCGCCGGCTGATCCGCTCCCCGAACAGCAGGCCGAGCAGCATGGTGAACGGCGCCGAAGCCTGCACCACCACCGACGCCTGCCCGGACGGCATGCCGAGGTCGATGGCGAGGAAGAGCAGCGCGAACTGCACGACGCCGAAGCCCAGTCCGTAGATCACCAGCCAGCGGGCCGCGACCTTGGGGCGCGGCACGAACAGGACCACGGGAACGGCCAGGACGAGGAACCGCATCGCCGACAGGAACACCGGCGGGAAGTGGTCGAGCCCGATCCGCACGGCCAGGAAGTTCAGCCCCCACAGCACGGCGACGAGCACGGCGAGCAGCCGGTCCCGGACGCTCACCGGGCGGGGCTTCCGGCGGAGGACCGCGGCCCCTCGGGGCCCGACGCGAGCAGACCGGACTCGATGATCCGGCGGCCGACCCCGCGCAGGAACACCCCGTCGCCGATGAGCTTCTGCTCGGCCGCCGCCTGCCGCAGCACGACCGCCCAGGCGACGCCCGCCCGGTCCTGGACCAGCCAGCAGAACGTCATCACACCCGGGCTCGAACCCGCCTTGAAGTAGACCCGGGACCACCGGTCCCGGTCGACGGGGATCCCCGGGTAGGCCGTGAGGATCTCCTCCACGACGCCCGTGGAGTCCCGCTCGCTGTCCTGCCGCAGCCCGTCGAGGGCCCGCAGCACGTCGTGGGCGTCCATGTGCCAGTCGAGCCCCAGCTGGTGCACCGTCTCGCCCAGGTCGCCGATGCCCACCGCGATCGGCCCGGCGACCTCGGCGAGCAGCGCGCGGCGCCCGGCCTCGTCCCGCCGCGCCCACTCCGCGCGCCGCTCCGGATCGCCCCAGCCCAGTTCGAAGACCTCGTGGCTGGTCAGGAACGGCCGCATCAGGGACGGGTCGTGGTGCCCGGCCGGGCCCAGGGCCCGCTCCACCGCGTCCCGGCCGAGCAGGTCCATCACCAGGTCGGCGGCCGTGTTGTCACTGAGCACGATCATCTTGTGCGTCGTCTCGCGCACCGACACCCGCGTCCCGTCGGCGAGTTCCTGCATGTCGCCGGTGGGCAGGCTGCGCAGCTCCGGCGTCAGCGTGACCTCGTCGTCCCAACTCACCCGGCCCTCGTCGATCGCGACGAGGAGCGCCCGCAGCAGGAACAGCTTGTACACCGACCCCGTGGGCATCGGCCGGTCGGCGGCCGACTCGTGCAGGACGACCGGGCCCGCGGGGTCGAGCCGCGCGGCGAGCACGGAGTGCTCCACGCCGGCGGTGCCCAGCAGGTCCTCCACCTCGTCCCAGGAGCCGACCTCCGGGACCACCGTCTCGGGCTGGAAGGTGAGGAGGCGCAGCAGACCGCTGGAGTCCAGGGTCAGCGACAGGAGGTGCCGCGTCCCGCCCCCGCCCAAGGTCACCCACCCCTTGTGGGCGACCGGCTCGTACGCCTCGACCGTGAACGGCCCCTTCTCCCGCCACTCCCGGAGCCGCTGGGTGAAGCCCCCGCCGAGCCCGAACGGGAAGGACGGCACGAAGCGCCCGGCGAGGGCGTCCTCGGTGGCGAGGTCGGGTGCCGTGAGCAGCTCCACGGCCCAGCGGGCCGCCGCGCCCATGGGAGAGTCGTCGTCGGCGAGCGCCGCCTCGGCGGCGGACGGGACGGAACCGGCAGCGTCGTTCATCATCGCTCCTTGTCGGCCGCTGTGCGGGGGACGGACGTGCGGGGTGCGCCGAGCGGCCGGGATCAGGCCTCGGTGACCGTGATGGCCGCGCAGGGGCACAGCTCGGCGCACAGCCGGGCCGCGTCGTGCAGCTCGGGCGGGGGAGTGGCGTTCAGCAGGACCACGGTCCCGGTGTCCGGGTCCTGGTCGAAGATCTCCGGCGCACCGGCGGCGCACCGGCCCATGGCGCAGCACGCGTCGGTGTCGACCGTCACGGTGAGCCGGTCCACGGCGCTCACCAGGTGACGGGCAGGGCGCCGAGGCCGTAACTCGACACCTCGTGACGGAAGTCCAGCTCGTCGAACGGGACGGCGAGCCGGGCACCGGGCATCCAGCGCAGCACGGCGGCGAGGATCTCCTCGAGCTCGACCCTGGCCAGCCACTGGCCCAGGCACTGGTGCATGCCGTGGCCGAAGGCCAGGTGCCGGCGGGCGTCGCGGTGCGGGTCGAGGCGGTCGGGATCGGGGAACACCCGCTCGTCCCTGTTGCCCGCGGACAGCGACAGCACCACGCCCTCACCGGCCCTGATCAGCACGTCGTCGAGCTGTACGTCCTCGATCGCCGCCCGGGCCAGGCCGTTCTGCACGATGGAGTGGAAGCGCAGCAGCTCGTCGACCGCCTGCGGCAGCAGCTCCGCGTCCTTGACCAGGGCGTCGGCGAGGTGCGGGTCGGTCAGCAGGCTCAGCAGGCTGAGGCTGGCCTGGCTGGTGGTCGTGCCGTGGCCCGCCACGAGCAGCAGCCGGCACATCGGGACCACTTCCTCGACGGTCAGGTGCCCCGGGCGGACCTGGTCGAGCACCAGCCGGCTGATCAGGTCGGAGCCGGGATCCGCCAGCCGCTCCTCGACCAGCTCGCGCAGGTACCCGTCCAGCTCGTCCCGGGCCTTCCCGACCTGGTCGGGCGTGTAGCCGCGGTCGATGAGGATCGCGCTGCGGGTCTCGATGAACTCGCGGCGGTCGTCGCCGGCCCCGAACAGCAGGGTGATGACGCGGGACGGCACCGGGATGGTCAGCCCCTGCACCAGGTCGACGGGCCGCTCCCCGGTCACCAGCTTCGCCAGCGTCTCGTCGAGGAGTTCCCGCACCGCCGGCCGCAGGGCCTCGGCCCGGCGGGTCAGGAAGTCGCGGGTGAGCATGGAGCGCAGCCGCGAGTGCTCCGGGTCGTCCATGCGGATGAACGACGCCGACTTCGGGTTCGCCCGCACCAGCGGCGAGGTGCGGGTCAGCATGGGGAAGCCGGGCGCGCTGGTGACCGCGGTGAGGCGCCGGTCGCCGAGCAGCGCCCGTACGCCGGCGTGCGAGGTCACCAGCCACACCTCGCTGCCGTCCCACAGGGTGACCCGGCTCGCGGCGCTCCCGGCCCGCAACTCGGCCAGCCGCGGCGGGGGATCCACCGGTGAGACGCGGGGCATCGGGTACGCCGACGCCTCCTGCCGCTGTCGAGGAGCCGTCTCGCTCATCTTCCACCGCCCAATCGCCGTGCACGGAACGCCATGTCGTGCAGCCAATCTGCCGGAGCGGCGAAGGCCGTGCCCGGGCGTCTTCCGCGGTCGCATAACCCGGCGGAAACAGTCATAACCAGGAACGGGATGAGGGGCCCGCCGTCTCCGTATTCTCCGGAAATCCGTACGCCGGAATTCCGTCGGCCGGGGCGGCGGCGAGACCACAGGAGAGACACGATGACCGCACTGCAGGGAAAGGTCGCGCTCGTCACCGGGGCGAGCTCGGGGATCGGCGAGGCCACGGCCCGGATGCTGGCGGCCGAGGGCGCCGCCGTGGCCGTCGCGGCCCGCCGGGTCGAGCGACTGCGGTCGCTCGCCGACGAGTTGGCCGCCGCCGGGGCGAAGGTCCACGTCGTCGAGCTCGACGTCACCGATCCGGCGGCCGCGGAGGAGGCGGTGCGCTCCACCGTCGAGGCGCTGGGCGGCCTCGACATCCTCGTCAACAACGCGGGCCTGATGCTGCTCGGGCCGATCGAGGGCGCCGACCTCACGGACTGGACCCGCATGATCGACACCAACGTCCTGGGCGTGCTGTACATGACCCGCGCCGCGCTGCCGCACCTGCTGGAGAGCCGCGGGATCATCGTGCAGATGTCCTCCATCGCGGGTCGCACGGTCGTCCGCAACGCCGGCGTCTACCAGGCCACCAAGTTCGCCGTCGGCGCCTTCAGCGAGACGCTGCGCCAGGAGGTCACCGAGCGCGGCGTGCGCGTGGTGCTCATCGAACCGGGCACCACCGACACCGAGTTGCGCACCCACATCACCCACGCGCCGACCAAGGCCGCCTTCGAGGAGCGCGTCGGCAGGATCCGCAGGCTGAGCGCCGACGACGTCGCCGAGGCGGTCCGCTACGCCGTGACCGCACCGCCGCACGCGACCGTCCAGGAGATCCTCGTCCGCCCCACCGACCAGGCCTGACGGCTATCGCCCCGGTCTCCGCGCGCTCTCGGCGCGCGGCGGCGGGGAGCGGCAGGAGAGGGCCGCCTGCCATGATCGATTCCGCAATTCCGGAAAGACAACGGGCAATTCGACGTTGATTCTTCGATGGAAAAAGGAATCGAAATTGTCGCTCTTGGTGGAGTGGGAGCCGGTTGCCGACGGGACGGAATGTCTGTCCGCCATCAGTCGGAACGATCTGTCCTTGCTGGCCGCGGTGGGACAGTACGGCGACATCGCGGAAGTGGCCCGGCGCGCGGGCGCCCGGCACGGCACGGTGGACCGCCGGCTCGACCGGCTCGACCGGGCCGTCGGCGCCCCGCTGACACTGCGCGGCCTGCACACCGCGAAGCTGACGTCGGCGGGATCCCGCCTGCTGGTCGCCGGACGCCGCTTCTTCCGCCGGATCGACCTCGCCGCGCGCACCCAGCTCCTCGGCCACCGCTCCGAGGCCGTCGACGCCCCCGAGGTGCTCTCCCTCGCCACCACGGCCCCGCTTCCCGAGGACGTGGTGGAGGACGCCGCGGCCACCCTCGGCCTGCTCCTCGCGGTCCGCCACGAGGAGCCCAACCAGGTCGCCGCGCACCTCACCGACTACCTCGTCGACGCGGCGTACACCTGGACCACGGGCGACGCGCCGCGCCACTCGCCGGAGCGGCCGACCCGGACCCACGAGGTCCTCGACGACCCCCTGTGGGTGATCCTGCCGCGGGACCACCCGCTGGCCGCCCGGTCCCGGATCTCGCTCGCCGACCTGGGGGACGAGACCTGGGTCTCCGAATCGGGGCCCGCGTCCGAGATCCTGGTGGCCCGGGTCTTCCAGGCGGCCGGCCTGCCGGCGCCCGCGCGGCTCCAGGTCGCCGACGCCTCGGTGGTGCGGGGCATCCTGAGCCGCGGGGACACGATCGGACTGGGTTCGCCGGCGCACCCGGCCGCGCACGCGCCCTCGCTGGTGCGCCGTTCGCTCGTGGAGCGCCCGCGCCGCACCGCGAGCCTGCTGGCCGACCCCACGGTCGTGCCGCCCGCGCTGGCCGCCCGGCTGGCCGCCCTGATCGCCCGCGGCCATCTGCGCCGCTTCGCGGCGGACCACCGCGACCTCCTCGACGAACCCTGGTGGACCCGCTGGCACGCCGAGCAGTCCCGGCGGCACGCCGACCCCGCCGGGACCGGCCCGCACCCCGGCGCGCCGGCGATGCCGCCCGAGGGGCGCAAGCTGGACGTGGAGGACCTGCACCTGCTGCGGGCGGTGGCCCGGCACGGCAGCATCAACCGGGCGGCGGCCGTGCTGTCCATCAGCCAGTCCGCGCTCACCCGGCGCATCCACCGGCTGGAGCACGCGCTCGGCGCGCGCCTGCTGCTGCGCAGTCCCCGGGGCACCAGCCTCACCGGGCCGACCCGCCGGTTCCTGTCCCTCCTGGACGGGTACGAGGCCGACTTCCGGGAGGCGGCCGCCGCCTGCCGGGCCGCCGGGCGGGCCCTGCCGTCCGGCCCGTGGCCGGCCGGCCACGCCGCCGCGGCCGCCGTCTCCGGCTACGTCACCGCCTCGGACTTCGCGGCCCACCACGCCGCCCACCTGCGTTCGCGCGGGCTGGCGGCCACCTCCGTGGCCTGGGGCGTGTGGGAGGAGACCGGCATGAGCCGCAACC
>NZ_JBHJQI010000178.1:0-15662 GCF_042262805.1 Streptomyces sp. NPDC056361 | reverse complement strand
CGGGTCGAGCGGGACACGGGGCCAGGGTCAGGGCCAGGCCAGGGGTCAGGCGTCGGCGCCGACGCGGGAGTTCGCGGGGGCGTCCTCGGCGATCTCGGCGAGGTCCCGGTCACGGGTCTCGCGGGCGCAGGCGAGGGCGATGACCGTGAGCAGCGCGGCGGCGATCACGTACAGGGCGATCGGGGTCGAGCTGCCGTGGTCGGCGAGGAGCGCGGTGGCGATGAGCGGGGCGGGGGCGCCGGCGGCCACGGAGGAGAACTGGGCGCCGATGGAGGCGCCGGAGTAGCGCATCCGGGTCGCGAACATCTCCGAGAAGAAGGCCGCCTGCGGCGCGTACATGGCTCCGTGCAGCACGAGGCCGACCGTGACGGCGAGCAGCAGCGAGCCGAAGCTCCCCTGGTCGATGAGGCGGAAGAACGGGAACATCCAGGCGCCGACCCCGACCGCGCCGATCAGATAGACGGGCCGGCGGCCGATCCGGTCGGACAGCGCGCCCCAGGCGGGGATCACGGCGAAGTGGACGGCCGAGGCGATGAGGACGGCGTTCAGGGCGGTCTGCTTGGTCAGGCCGACCTGGGTGGTCGCGTACACGAGGATGAACGCGGTGATCACGTAGTACGAGATGTTCTCCGCCATCCGGGCGCCCATCGCGATCAGCACGTCGCGCCAGTGGTGCTTCAACACCGCGACCAGCGGCATCTTCTCCACCTGCCCGGCGGCCGCCTTGCGCTGCTCGGCGGCGGCGAGGGCCGCCTTGAACACGGGCGACTCGTCGACCGAGAGCCGGATCCACAGGCCGACGACGACCAGGACGCCGGAGAGGAGGAAGGGCACGCGCCAGCCCCACGAGGCGAAGGCGGCGTCCGACAGCAGCGCGGTCAGCGCGGACAGCACACCGGTCGCGAGCAGCTGCCCGGCCGGCGCCCCGGTCTGCGGCCAGGACGCCCAGAACCCGCGCCGCTTCGCGTCCCCGTGTTCGGACACGAGCAGCACGGCGCCTCCCCACTCGCCGCCGAGGGCGAAGCCCTGCACGAGCCGCAGCACCGTCAGCAGCACCGGCGCCGCCGACCCGACCGTCGCGTGCGTCGGCAGCAGCCCGATCGCGAACGTCGCCCCGCCCATCAGCAGCAGGCTCAGGACCAGCAGCTTCTTCCGGCCGAGCCGGTCGCCGTAGTGCCCGAAGACGAGCGCGCCGAGCGGGCGGGCGGCGAAGCCGACGGCGTAGGTCAGGAAGGACAGCAGCGTCCCCACCAGCGGATCGGACTCGGGAAAGAACAGCTTGTTGAACACCAGCGCGGCGGCCGACCCGTACAGGAAGAAGTCGTACCACTCGATGGTCGTGCCGATGAGGCTCGCGGCGACGATGCGCTTGAGCGAACCGGGCGGTGTGGGAGCGGTTGTTGCGGCGGCCATGTGCACCACTTCCGAGCGGGTTGCGGGGACGTTTGCGTGTCGCCACACCGTAGGAACGCGCTGGTCAACGGCGTATGTGGTGGGACCCCATAGTTCGGGGCCGTCGAGTGCGGCCGGCAGCCATGGCTGCCGGATCGCCTCCTGCCGGGCGCGGACCGGCCGGCCGTGTCACGGAGACGACCTACGGCCACGAAAGGGTCGCGAGCGGAAATTGGCCGACCGCATTCGGCCCCCTATTTGCTGCGCATATCCAGTGCATCCGGTCGCGCATACGACCGTGCGCGAATCCGCCGGTAAATGAAGTGCACCAAGTTGCCAGCACCCTGGCAGGATTCGGCCAGGTGGCATCAAAGTCGCAGGTCAGAGGCGTCACCGGGGGCTCGCACGGCATCACCGGAAACGCATTTCTGCGACCTGCCGGGCAGCCGATGGGGTTGTGGACTGGCTATCGACGCGCATAGCTTTCCCTCGTCGCTCAGCCGGGCGACGAGCCATGGGTCGAAGTTTTTCCGCAGAATGGCCCATTGGATATATGCGGTCGGATTGGATGTGAATTCACATGAACAACTTCGACGGTGACATCTCGCTCATCGAGGAGATCGCGGAGCAGGACTTCGACGGCGTCGCCTACGGTGCGTGCTCGACCAACACGTTCTCGCTGTCCGACTTCCTCGGCAACCACGGCGGCTGGTGCACGCTGACCAAGGAGTGCCAGCCCAACTGCAACTGAGCCCGAAGGGGCTGGGCACGGACCGGGGGCGGGGAGCGGCTCATGCTCCCCGCCCCCGGGCGCAACGTGGCAATCTATCATCTTCCGCGCAGGGAGCCGGAGCATTGATCTCGCCCGCGAATCTTTACCCAGAACTCGACAGCGTCGAAATCCGCGAAACCATCGAGCCCCTCGGCGTTTTCGCGCCCGCTGTCCACGTCAAGCTCTCGGCTCCGTCCGACGTCGCTCCAGAGGCCTCCTCGCCGGCCGCGCTCGCCTGGTCGCTGGAGCCGGAGGAGTATCCGTTCCAGCGCGTGATCCGGCAGCTGGCACTGCCGGCTGCCGGCAGGCTCCTCCCCGAGGACCTCACCGGGGCCGTCGCCGACCTGGACGCCTTCACGCTCCAGGTACTCGGCCGGGCCGAGGCCCGGCTCCGCGACGTGGCGACCCGTACCCTGGTCGCCGCGGTCAACAAGGCCTCCACCGACGGGCTGCTGCGGGGGGCGACCCCGCACGAGCGCTACCAGGACTTCGTCGCCCGGGCGTGGAGAGAGGCCCTGGAGCCGTTCCCGGTGCTCCACTCCGCGGCCGGCCATGTGGTGCGCAACGCCCGCGAGGCCGCGCGCGAACTGGTCCGGCGCCTCCACGACGACCGGGACGAGGTGTTCCGGTTCTCCCGCATCGCCCCCGGCGACCCGCTGCTGTCCATCGGCGGGGCCGACGGCGACTCGCACGCCCACGGCAGGGCGGTGAGCATCCTGACGTTCGCCTCGGGGGCCCGCCTGGTCTACAAGCCTCGGGACGTCTCCTGCGAGGCGGCCTTCGAGACCGTCGTCGAGCGCGTCAACGCGGAGGCCGGCTGCGCACTGCCCGCCGCCCGCACCCTGGTGCGCGACGGGTACGGGTACGTCGAGTACGTCGAACAGCAGGACATCGGCGGATTCAGCGTGCCGTTCATGCGGGCCTGCGGCCAGTTGGCCGCCGTGTTCTACCTCCTTGACGCGCGGGACATGCACTTCGAGAACATCCTGCCCACCCGCCTGGGCCCGGTGGCCATCGACCTCGAGACGCTGCTGCACCCCTCCCGGGTGCACACCGGCCCCACCCCGGAGGCCGAGGGCAACGCGTACGACGAGATCGGCCGCAGCGTCTACGGCATCGGGATCCTCCCGTTGGTCCTGGCAGGCAAGGACGAGGACTCCGGCTACGTCGACCTCGGTTTCCTCGGCGGCGACAACCAGGGCGTCTCCCCCTTCAAGACCATGGTCTTCGAGCACCCCTTCACCGACCGGATCCGGGTGCACCTCCAGGCCCGCCCGTCCGAGCAGCGCTCCACCGTGGTCCGGGAGAGCACCGAACAGGAGATCCACGGGCTCGCCGGACAGATGGCCGACGGGTTCCGGCAGGTCTGCGAGGCGGTGATGCGCCGGCCCTCCTGGTGGACCACCCTGCTGGAGGAGCTCGCTCCGGCCATGCGCCTCCGCTACATCCACAACCCGACGTCGCAGTACGCGCAGATCCTGCGGATGACAGCCTCCGCCGCCGCGATGGCCGACCCGGCGCTCGCCCAGGCCCTGCTCCACAGGATCGCCATCCCCTCCCGGTTCTCCGACCGCAGGCTGGTCGGCTCGGAACTGCGGCAGATGGCCGAACGCGACGTCCCCTACTTCACCGTGCCCGCCACCGGCACCACCGTCCACGACTGCGACGGCGAGGACACCGGCGTCCGGCTCGACCGCACCCCGCTCTCCCGGGCGCTGGCCAAGGCCGCGGCGCTCGACGAGCAGGCGGTGAGGCGGCAGCTACGGCTGCTCCACTCGGCCTTCTGCTCCCGCTTCCCCGACAACCACCTCTCCGGCGGGACCGCCTGGAACGGCCGGGCCTCCACCGGAGAGCGCACCGGCCTGGAGCGGCTCGCCCGGTCGCTAGCCGACGCCCTGACCGCGGGCAGCCTCCCCGACCAGTACGGTCACCTCCCCGCCACCTGGATCGGCCCGCTGGCCTCCGCGCAGGCCGCCCGGCCCTGGCCCTCCGGCGTGCTGGGGTACGACCTGTACACCGGACGCACCGGCCCCGCGCTGGCCCTGGCCGCGGCCGCGGCCCACTTCGGCGACGAACGCTACGAGCGGGTGGCGCGCCAGGTCTTCGAGCGCAGCGCCGACATCCTCACCGACGGCGTCTACGAGCTGCGCAGCATCCGGCAGAGCGGCGCCGGCGCCTACACCGGAACCACCGGCCTGCTGTTCGCCCTGTGCGAGGCCGGGCGCATCCTGCGGGAGCCGGGCTGGGTCAAGGCGGCACAGGACGCCGTGCCGTTGGTCGTGGAGCAGGTCGGCCCCGAGAACACCCCGGAGGTGATCTCCGGGATCTCCGGCATCGCCACGATGATCGCCTCGATCGGCGGCGACCACAGCCTCGACGCCCTGGACGGGCTCACCGGCCGACTGCTGGGCCATGTGGAGGAACCGTCGGGCTCCTGGTGGGAGCAGTCGGGCTTCGCGCACGGCGTCGCGGGAGTCCTGTACGCCCTCGCCACACTGCCCGACCACCCCGGACACCGCGTCGACGCCGCCATCGGCGTCCTGACGGACCGCCTGGAGTCCTTCTACGTGCCCCAGGAGCAGAACTGGTCCACCAACTCCGCCTTCCCGGGCCGGTTCTCGACCGGCTGGTGCCACGGCGCCGCCGGCATCGCCATGGCGCTGTCCGCCGTGACCGCCCGGACGGCGGACGAACGGGCCGCCGAGCGCCTGGAGACGGCCCTCGACAACACCTTCCGGCAGGGCTTCGGACGCAACCTCACCTGGTGCCACGGCGACCTCGGCAACATCGACGTGGTCCGCCGGATCGCCGGCGACGACCAGAATCTGTCGGAGCGGGCCGACGCCGTCGAGTCGCGCCGGCTGGGACCTGACGTGGTCGCGGAGAAGCTCGCCGACACCGGCTCCCGCTACGCGCACACCGACAGCGCCATGGTGGGCTCCTCGGGTGTGCTGCTGCACCTGCTCGGCCGCCTCGACGACACGCGGCCCCGGGTGTCGCCGATCTGGCACGGAGCCCTCTGATGGGCCTCCGGGTTCCCTCCGTCACCCAGGTCACCCAGACGGAGTGCGGGCTGTGCTGCTGCGTCGCGGTGCTGGGCTACCACGGCCGCACCGAGGACTTCCGGACCGTGCGGGAGGACCTGGAAGCCGGTCGGGACGGTCTCGGTGCCAAACAGCTCGCGGACTTCCTGCGATCGAGGGGCATGGAGGTCAAGGCGTTCCGGGCCCGGAGCGTGGAGGCCCTGCGGGGCTTCACCGAGCCGGTGATCCTCTTCTGGGAGGACTACCACTTCCTGGTCCTGGAGCGCTTCGACGGCACGACGGCCTGGGTGATGGACCCGGCCGTGGGCCGCAAGCGCCTCACCCGCGACGAGCTGGAGGCCGGCTTCTCCCAGGTGGTGATCGCGGCCTCCCCGGGCCCGGACTTCATCCGGCAGTCCCTCCCCGCTTTCCGGCACTGGCGGTCGCTGCCGCTGGTCCCGGCCCGGGCGGGCCGCCGGATCGCCCTGGTCGCCCTGCTGTCGCTGGGCTCCTACGCGGCGGTGCTGGGCATACCGGCGCTGACCAAATGGGCCGTCGACCGGGACGACGCCTGGAGCGACCTGTCCCAGACGGGGCTGATCGCGGGGGCGGTGGCGGCGGCCGCGATCGGCTACCTGCTGCTGTGGATGCTACGCACGGCTGCGCTGGCGGGGCTGATCGCCGTGACGGGCCATCACCTGATGAGCCACGTCTTCAGGAGACTGCTCTCCCTGCCGTTCAAGTTCTTCGCCACCCGGCAACCCGGCGAGCTGCTGTTCCGCCTGAACACCGTCAACAGCGTCCGGGACCTGCTCTCCTCGCGGATCGCCCAGGGCGTCCTGGACGTGGGGACCCTGGCCTGCATCGGCGTCTACCTGTTCGTCACCGAGTGGCGCATCGGCCTTCTGGCGCTCGCGCTGTTCCTGCTGAACGCCGGCTTCCTGTGGCTGAGCCGGCACCGGGTGAAAGAGGTGACGGACACCGAGCTCGCGCTGCTCTCCCGCTCCCAGTCCACGCAGCTCGACGCCATCGTGTCCGTCCCCACCATCAAGATGGGCGGCTACGCCGACCGGTTCGCCGACGAATGGGAGGCGACCTACGGCGCCTCGCTGGACGCGATGCGCACCCGGATGCGGATCCAGCAGGGCTGGATCTCCGGAATCGCCGCCACCACGCAGATGTTCGGCCCGCTGGCACTGCTGCTCGCCGGCCTGCACTTCGTGTCGCGGGGGACGGTGACCATCGGCTCGGCCATCGCCGTGCAGGCCGTGGCCGGCACCTTCTTCGCCCTGAGCACGTCCGTCTTCCAGATGCTGACGGAGATCACGGAGACCTCCCGCTACGTGAGCCGGCTGAGCGACATCACGGAGCACGAGAGCGAACCGGAGGGCGGGCCCCTCACGGAACTCCACGACACCTCGATACGGCTGAGGGAGGTGTCGTTCCGCTACACCCGGCACAGCAGGCCGGTGCTGGAGGACGTGTCGCTGGAGATCCCGGCCGGTGCGAAGGTGGCGTTCGTCGGCGCGTCGGGTTCGGGCAAGTCCACCGTCGGGCGCGTCGTCTGCGGGCTCCACCAGCCGACCGGAGGGGCGGTGGAGTTCTGCGGCCACCCCATGAGCGCGTACCGGACCGACTTCCTGCGCGGGCAGATCGGATACGTCCCGCAGGAGGTGCACCTGCACAACCGGACCATCCTCGAGAACCTGACCCTGGGCCAGGACATCGACGAGGCCACGGTCCGGGAGTACTGCGCGGCCGTGGGGATCCTCGACTTCGTCGAGGAACTGCCGATGGGACTGCGGACCCTGGTGTCCGAGATGGGCTCCAACTTCTCCGGCGGGCAGCGCCAGCGGCTGGCCATCGTGCGGACACTGCTGCAGCGGCCGCGGGTCATCGTCCTGGACGAGGCGACCGCCTCGCTGGACACCGCCAACGAGCGGCGGGTCTCCCGGATCATCGCGGAGACCGGCGCCACGCAGATCGTCATCGCGCACCGGCTGGCGACGATCCAGGACGCGGACCTGATCCACGTACTGGACCGCGGCCGGATCGTGGAGCGGGGGACGCACGAGGAGTTGCTGGCCCTCGGCGGGGTGTACGCGGGGCTGTACGCGGAACCGGTGGCCGGGGCCGTATGAGGGCCGGTGGGCATGGCCGTCCGGCCACGACTGCTCATGGACGAGAGGTGCTGTGATGATCGAGGTCGAGAACCTCACCAAACGGTACGGCGCGAAGGTCGCCGTGGACGGTCTGTCGTTCTCCGTGACCCCGGGGAAGGTCACCGGATTCCTCGGCCCCAACGGCGCCGGCAAGTCCACCACCCTGCGCATGATCCTCGGTCTGGACGAGCCCACCGCGGGCCGGGCCACCGTCTTCGGCGTCCCCTACCGGAGCCTGGCGCGCCCGCTGACCCGGGTGGGAGCACTGCTCGACACCAGGGCCGTGCACCCGGGCCGCAGCGCCCGGAACCACCTGCGGGTGCTGGCGGCCTCCCACGGCCTGCCCGCCACCCGGGCAGACGAGGTCCTGGACCGGGTCGGCCTGCACGCGGTGGCCCGGCAGAGGGTGCACGGATTCTCCCTCGGCATGGGACAGCGGCTCGGCGTCGCGGCGGCACTGCTCGGCGACCCCGAGGTGCTGCTGTTCGACGAGCCGGTCAACGGGCTCGACCCCGAGGGTGTCCGGTGGATCCGGGAGCTGATGCGGGGGCTGGCCGCGGAGGGGCGGACGGTGCTGGTCTCCTCCCACCTGATGAACGAGATGGCGGTGACCGCCGACCATCTGGTGGTCGTCGCCCGGGGCCGGCTGCTCGCGGACACCCCCGTGGACGCGTTCATCGCCGCGCACTCGGACAGGACCGTGTTGGCCCGGGTGGCCGATCCGGAGGGGATGCGGCGGGCACTGCGGGAGCAGGGCATCGAGTCCGTGCGGCAGGACGACGCGACGCTGGCGGTGAGCGGGGTGTCCGTGGAGAAGGTCGGGCTTGTCGCGAGCGCGGAAAGCATCGCCGTTTTCGAGCTGACCGCTTCCGCCGTTTCGCTGGAGGAGGCGTTTATGAAGCTGACCCAGGAACACGCTGAATACCGGGCTTCGACGGGAGGGTTCTGATGAAGCATGCCGTGGCCGCGGAATGGGTCAAATTGACGACGCTGCGCTCTCCGAAATGGTCCCCGGCGGTCTATCTCGTCCTGATGATCGGACTGGCCTTCGTCTACGGGATGGTTCCCGACGAAAAGCAGCTGACGGCGCCGGGGTTCGACCCGGTCGGGCTCGGTCTGTCGGCCGTACCGCTCGGGATGATCGTTCTGGTGATCATGGGGATTCTCGCGGTGACGGGCGAGTACGCGTCGGGGTCGATCAGGAGCAGTCTGCTGGCCGTCCCCGACCGGGCCCGGTTCTACTACGCCAAGGTGGGGCTGGTCAGCCTGGTCAGCGGGGTGCTGGCCGTGGTGGGCGTGGTGCCGGCCTTCCTGATCGTGCAGAGCGGTATCGGAGAGCACCGGGCGCCGACGGGACTCGCCACGGCGGGACATGTGGCGGGGGCGGTGCTCTACACGGTGCTGCTGGTGGCGTTCTCCATGGGAGTGGCGACACTGCTGCGGTCGGGGGCGGCGACGCTGTCCCTTCTGCTTCCGCTGTTCTTCATGCTCTCCACGATCCTGAGCAACATACCGGGGGTCGGGGAGGTGGCACGGTTCCTGCCGGATGCGGCGGGGGGGATGGTGCTGCGCGGCTCAGGAGGCGACGAGGTGCTGGGAGCGTGGTCCGGGCTTGGCGTGCTCGCCGTGTGGACGGTGGGGGCGGTGGCGCTCGGGCATCGGATGACCGTCCGGCGGGATGTCTGAGGGGTCGACGTACTCCGCACCCCGCGAATGGGCCCCCACGCGAATGCGTGGGGGCCCGGCGCGTTTTCCGGTGCATTTCAGCGTGTGCGTACAAGGGTGCCAGGTCTATGCGTTCGACGAATTGAGGGCGTACAGACTGGGAGGCGTCCTCCGAAGACGGAGGGCATGCGCTCCGTATTTCGCTGGACGATTTCCGGGCGCATGTCGGGAGAAAATCGAAAAGGAGAAGACCATGGAGAAGATTCAGGCTGACGTCCTCGGCGGCTACGACGAGTTCGAGCTCGTCGAGATGGGCGAGGCGGACGTGTACGGCGGTACCACCTGGAGCTGCGCCATCGTCACCGCCGTGGCGACCCTGGTGTCCGCCTCCGCCTGCCCGACCACCAAGTGCACCAGCCAGTGCTGAAGCCCTTGACGGCTCTGATACGCGCGGCCCGCTGAACCGGACCGCCGCGTCGGTCGCGACGGACGGGGTGGGGGTGGGCCGGACCGAGGTCCGACGGCCCGCACCGGGCTTCCCGGTCTCCCGCCCCGTCCGACGCCCCGTCAACGCAAGCCCCTCTCCTTGCCCGATGTCCCACAACCCGGAGGTGCGGTAGCCATGGGCGCTCGCCCGGAATCACGTCGGACCGCGCGACGCGTGCCGGCCGTCACCCAGGTCGCCCAGACCGAGTGCGGTCTGTGCTGCTGCGTGTCCCTGCTCCGTTACTACGGGCGGGACGAAGGCATCTCCGAGATCCGCGAGGACATGGACGCGGGACGGGACGGCCTGAGCGCCCGGCAGCTCGCGCGGTTCCTGGAGTCCCGCGGCATGCGGAGCCGGCTCCTGAGCGCCCGGAGCGTCGCAGCGCTCACCCGCTTCGACTCGCCCGTGATCCTCTTCTGGGACGATCACCACTTCGTGGTCCTGGAGAGCTTCGACGGCGATCAGGCCGTCGTCATGGACCCGGCCGTCGGCCGCCGCCGGATGACCTCGGACGAACTCGCCCGCCACTTCAGCGGCGTGGTCCTCACCGCCGAGCCCGGGCCCGAGTTCCGCCGGCTGCGCCGCCGGCCCTTCGCCGACTGGCGGACGATGCCCCTGCTGCCCCAGGGCGCGGGGCGCCGGATGGCCGGTGTCGGCGCGCTGTCGCTGGCCGCCTACGCCTCGGTGCTGGGGATCCCGCTGCTCACCGAATGGTCCGTGGACCGGTTCTCCGGCTGGACGGAGCTCGGCGACCACCTGTGGGTCATCGGCATGGTGGTCGGCGCCGCCGTCGGCTACTACCTGCTGCACCTCCTGAGGATCCTGATGCTGTCCTCGCTGGTGTCGGTGCTCGGGCGGCATCTGATGGACCACGCCTTCACCCGGCTGCTGCTGCTGCCGTACCGGTTCTTCACCACCCGTCAGCCAGGCGAGCTGCTCTTCCGGCTCGGCAGCGTCAACGCCGTCCGCGACATGCTCTCCTCCCGGGTCGCCCAGGGCGTGCTGGACGTCGGCACCATGGTCTGCGTCAGCGGCTACCTGCTGCACGTGGAATGGCGGCTCGGGCTGATGGCGCTCGCCCTGGTGCTGGGCAACGCCGGCTATCTGGCCGCCACCCGACTGCGGGTGCTGGAGGCGGTCGACATGGAGATCACCCACCTGGGCAGGAGCCAGTCGCTGCAGCTGGACGCCATCGTCTCCATCCCGACCATCAAGATGGGGGGCTACGCCGACCAGTACCTGGACACCTGGCGCGAGACCTACGCCGCCTCCCTCGACGCGATGAAAGCGCGGATGCGGCTGCAGCAGGGCCAGGTGACCGGTGTGGCGGCCACCATCCAGATGTTCGGGCCGCTGCTGCTCCTGCTCGCCAGCCTCTACTTCGTCGGCCGGGGAACCATCAGCATCGGCGGGGCGATCGCGGTGCAGACCGTCGCCGCCACCTACTTCGCGATCTCCACCTCGGTGTTCCAGGCGTACGCGGAGTTCACCGAGACCAGCCGCTACATGTCCCGCCTGAGCGACATCACCCGCACCGAGCCCGAGGACACCGGCGGCGACCGCAAGGAGCTGGAGTCCGCCTCCGTCCGACTGGACCAGGTGTCCTTCCAATACACCCGGCACAGCGAACCGGTGGTCCGCGAGGTCACCATGGACATCCCGGCCGGTGCCCGGGTCGCCCTGGTGGGCGCCTCCGGTTCGGGCAAGAGCACCCTGGCCCGGATCGTCTGCGGCCTGCACGAACCCACCTCCGGCTCGGTCCGCTTCGGCGGCCGGGACGCCGGCGAGTACGACCGGGACTCCCTGCGCCGAGTGATCGGCTACATCCCGCAGGAGGTCCACCTGCACAACCGGTCGATCCTGGAGAACCTCACCCTGGGCCAGGACATCCCCGAGGAGACCGTCCGGGAGTTCTGCCGCGAGGCCGGCATCCTGGACTTCCTCGACGACCTGCCGATGGGTCTGCAGACCCTGGTCGCCGAGATGGGCTCCAACTTCTCCGGGGGGCAGCGGCAGCGGCTGGCGATCGTGCGCACCCTCCTGCAACGGCCGTCCATCCTCGTCATGGACGAGGCCACCGCCTCCCTGGACACGGTCAACGAACGCCGGGTGACCCGGCTGATCGAGGGCATCGGCGCCACCCAGATCGTCATCGCGCACCGCCTGTCGACGATCGAGTCCGCCGACCTCATCTACGTGTTCGACCAGGGACGCATCGTCGAGCAAGGAACACATTCAGAACTCATGGACGGAGGCAGCGTGTACCGGGACCTGTACGCGGCGACAGCCGATGGGGCCGGCCGGACGGCCGAACTGCTGGTGGAAGGTGCCGGGGCATGAGCGAGAGCATGGTGGCCATCGAGGCCTTCCTCCCCTTCTACTCCCATGTGGTCCCCCGGTCCGCGGTCGAGAAGGAGCTGCGCGAGCCGTTGCTGCGGGCCGCCGTCCCGGACCGCCGCGACAGCGTGCTGGACCAGGCCCACGAGGCCCTGCTGAAAACGGTGGAGACGCAGTCCTACCGGATACTCATCGGCGAGTTCCACGCCTTCCGCGAGCAGCTGGGCCTGCCGATGGAGTCCGGCGGCGACACCGCCCTGCGCCGCTTCACGGCCCGTCTGGAGGAGCCCGGCGCCCCGGACGCCCTGCTGGAGAAGTACCCGGTGCTGCGGCTGCGACTGACCGAGATGCTGGCCCACTCCCTGGACGCCTACCGCGAGTTCCTCACCGCCTTCGCCGACGACCACCCGCTGCTGGCGGAGGCCGGACTGCTCGGCGAGCCGGGCGACGAGGGCCGGCTGCTGTCCGCGATCTCGCCCAGCGGCTCCGACCTGCACAACGACAGCCGCCAGGTGCACATCCTCCACCTGGCCAACGGAACCGGGCTGGTGTTCAAGCCGCGGCCGCTCACCGCGGACGACTTCGTCCGCGACCTGTACCGGGCGGTCGGCCCGTACCTGGAGCACCCGCTGTCCCGCTGCGTCCCCCGGTCGTTCACCGTGGGCACGCACGGCTGGCAGGAGTTCACCGTGCCGGCCGCCATGGAGCAGGCGGACCAGCCCGCCCGCTACTTCTACCGGATCGGCGCGCTGGCGGTGCTGTTCGGCTCCATCGGTGCCACCGACCTGCACGACGAGAACCTGCTGGCCTGCGGCGAGCACCCGTGCGTCATCGACACCGAGACCATGCTCCGGCCGGACGCCGGGGTGGGCGACGAGTCGCTCCCCGACGCGCTGATGAACCACACCAAGCTGTCCGTCGCCTCCACGATGCTGGTGCCGATGGTGAACCCGACCTCGCCGGTCGACTTCATCATGGCGGGCGTCGGGGTGGCGGGCGACCAGCCGTCGTCCATGACCAGCGCCGTGATCCGCGACCCGGGAACGGACGCCATCTCGGTGTCACGGGAGCCCTTCAACTACCGGCAGGGCGACAACGTGCCCCGGCTGGGCGAGAAGCACCTGATCGCCACCGAGTGGTTCGACGCCATCCTGGCCGGCTGCCGTGCGGCCCTGACGGCTCTGCGGGACGGTGCCGTCACCCGCGTCCTGGAGGCCCACCCCGGGGTGCCGGTGCGGCTGCTGCTGCGCTCCACCATGATCTACGGTCGCTTCATCGACGCCTCCACCCACCCCAAGTACCTGGTGGACCCCAAGGAGGCCGAGCGGCTGTTCGGACTCCTGAAGATGCACCAGGACTACCTGTCCCCGGAGGCGGAGCGCTTCGCGGCGGAAGCGGAGCGCGCCTCGCTGCACGCCGGCAACGTGCCGTACTTCGTCACCCGGGGCGACTCCGACGCGCTCGGCACGGTCAACGGGTCGACACCCGGGGTGTACTCGGCGACCGCGCTGGACTTCGCCCGGCGCGGCGTCGCCCACAACGCGGCCCGCACCGACGCCTACCACCACTTCCTCCTCGAGGAGTGCTTCGGCGAGCTGTGCGGCGAGGACACGCCCGGCGGGCTCTCGGCCTCCGGGGTCTTCGGGGGACACCTGCTGGCAGAGGCCCGTCCCGGCGCCTGGTGGCGGGCGATCGCCGGCCGGATCGCCGAGGTGCGGGTGCCGGTCACCGGTCCCGGCGGGCAGGAGGAGTGCGGCTGGGTCGGCGGCATCGGCCCGGACCGCGACGCCTCCACCATCACCCCGGGCAACTTCGTCTCCTTTCACGACTCGGCCGGCGTGGTCTCCTTCCTCAACCGCGCCGCAGCCCGCGACGAGCGCCTGGCCGGTCCGGCCGGCAGCGCCGACCGGGGGCTCACCACCCTGCTCGCCGAGTACGGCGAGGCGCTGCTGCAGCGCCCCGAGTCGGTGTTCACGGGGGCCGCCTCGCTTCTGCTGGTCCGCCCCGAGGACCCGGAGACCGCGTCCGCCCGGCTGGCCGCCCTGCTCCAGGCCCTCCAGGACCGCGCGGCGGAAGGCGAGCTGGAGACCGACCTCTCCAACGGCCCGGCCGGGCTGCTGATGGTCCTGCTCGACCGTCTCCGCCGCGACGGCTCCTCCTTCCCCGCCGACGCCGCGACAGTCGAGCGGCTCACCGACCTGACCCTGTCCCACCTGGGCAGGGAGCGCGACACCCACTGGTCGGACCTGGCCCACGGCGAACTGGGACTGCGCTGGGCGGCCGCCCGGACCGGATCCGTTCTGGGACTGGAGCGCACCGCCAAGGAAGCGGCGGACTGGCTGATCGGCCGCTGGGAGCGGGACGGAGTCCCGGCGGAGCACGGCTGGTGCAAGGGTGCTGCCGGCCTCCTCCTTGCCGGCTCGGAGATCCTCGCCGCGGCGGGCCGGGAGGACTGGCTGACCGAGTCCCGGCTGGCCGATCTGGTCGGCCGGGCGACCGCCCTGGCGCCCGGCCGCGCGGTGGACCTCTCCGTCTGCCACGGCAGCAGCGGCGTCGTCCAGTGCCTGATCGGAGCGGGCCGCACCCTGGGACGCGCGGACCTGTTCGAGCGGGCCGCCGCCCATCAGACCGAGGTCCTCGACCGGATCCGCGAGGACGGCTACTTCACCGGCGCGGCCGGCCGGACCTCGCTGATCGGCTACATGCTCGGCTGGGCCGGCGTGGGCGACACCGACCTGATGGTCGATGCCCTGCTCAGCGGCGCGGACCCGGCCGGTCTGCGCCTCCCGCTGGAACTGTCCGCGCCTTCCCGGAGCTGACCCCCCGTCTGCCATCCGCTCCACCACTCGTCGAAAGGGCTGCCGGGATGCGGCACTCGATCCTCCTCCCCGTCAACGCCACCCGCCCCGAGCAGGTGATCCCCTTCGCCAATCTCGTCAAATGGGGTGGCGCGGCCCGACTGTGGCAGGGCCAGGGTCTCGTTCTGGACAGCCACCAGATCGTGAGCTGGCTGGCCGGCTCCGGAATCAGGGTGCCCGCCGGGTTCGGGGTGTCGCTGATGCCCTACCGCTCGCCGTACAACGCGGCGATCGAGGCCCGGTCCGTGGCGCTGGCCACCGGGCACGAGGTGGTGGCCGGCTACGGTCCGGGCTCGCTCGCCGCGCAGACCTGCGCGATGGGACGGCCCTACCCCAGTCAGCTCACCGCCTGCCGGGAGTACGTCACCATCGTCCGGGACCTGCTGGACGGCGGGATCAGCGACCGCGAGGGGGAGATCTTCTCCGCCAAGGCGCAGCTCATGCCGTTCCACAAGCCGGAGGTGTCGCTGGGCCTCGGCGTCCTGCGGGAGCGGATGGCCGAACTCGCGGGAGAACTCGCCGATGTGGCCATCACCTGGATGGCCTCGGCGGCGTACCTGGAGGAGTTCCTGATCCCGGCCCTGCAAAGCGCGAAGGAACGGCGTCCGGAGCAGCCGGTCAAGGTCACCGCCTATGTTCCGGTGGCACTGGCCGGCCCCGACCGGGACATGGCGAAACTGCTGCGGGCGACCTGCGGGGGGCACATCCAGTTCCCCCACTACCAGGCCGTCCTACGGCGGGCCGGGATCCGGATCACCGGCGACGGCGGGCCCGACGACGTCCGCGCCCTGGTGGACGGCGGGATCTTCCTCTACGGGACGGCCGAGGAGATCCACCAGCGGCTGGACGCCTACCGGGCGCTCGGCGTGGACGAGGTGGTCCTCAACGTCACCGGGGTCGGCGCGGTGCACGGCCCCCGGGCCGCCGCGTCCGACCTCTACGAGATCCTGAAGGCCGCACCGTGAC
>NZ_JBHJQI010000177.1:0-15702 GCF_042262805.1 Streptomyces sp. NPDC056361 | reverse complement strand
CGATCGGGCACGGCCCCTTCTCGTCGCCGTCGGGGCGGGAAAGGCCGGGTCAGACGCCGACCGCGACCGCGCGCTCGGCGGCCTCCTTCTTCAGGAAGCCGAGGACCTGGTCGGCGGCCTTGCGGGCGGTGGCCATGCAGACACCGACGCCCACGCCGTCGTACAGCGCGCCGCACACCGCGAGGCCGGGCTGGGTCGCCACCGACTCGCGGATCCGCTTCACCCGGTCCAGGTGCCCGACCGTGTACTGCGGCAGGGCGTCGTCCCAGCGGCTCACCCGGCTCGCCACGGGCACGCCGGTCACGCCGATGGCCTCGGCGAGCTCGGCCGCCGCCACGGCGACCAGGTCGGCGTCGTCGCGCCGCAGCAGGTGGTCCTCGCCGAACCGGCCGAGGGCGCAGCGGACGATCTCCACCTCGCCGGCCAGGTGCGGCCACTTCACGGTGGTGAAGGTGACCTCCTTGACGAGCTTCCCCTCCGTCGCCGGCACCCGGTAGGCGGCGTAGCCGCGGCCGTGGAGGCCGCCGCCGGTGAACGCCGCGTGCGGGTAGGCGAGCGTCACCGTCGCCACGCTGGAGTACGGGACCTCGGCGAGCGCGGAGACCGCCGCGGAGGCGCCCGGGACGCCGGAGAGCAGACGGCCCGCGGGGCCGGCCGGCACGGCGACGACGACGGCGTCGGCGTCGAGGTACTCGGGGTCCGTGACCGGGCCCACGGCCAGCCGCCAGCCGTCGGCGGTCCGGGTGAGTTCCCGCACGGACGCCCCGGTGCGCAGGGACGCGTCCGGCGCGGCGGCCAGCACCTCGCGGACCAGCGTCGGCGGCAGCGAGCCGAAGCCGCCCTC
Organism: Streptomyces sp. NPDC056361; assembly: GCF_042262805.1. Classification (NCBI taxonomy): domain Bacteria; kingdom Bacillati; phylum Actinomycetota; class Actinomycetes; order Kitasatosporales; family Streptomycetaceae; genus Streptomyces; species Streptomyces sp. NPDC056361. Next base: position 14,858 of record NZ_JBHJQI010000177.1, on the reverse strand, counting down.
CAGGGTGGCGACGCTCACCGGCGGCGGCTTCTCGCCCTCCGCGAGCACCGGCGTCAGCGAGCCCGCCGCGTCCGCGAGGGACACGTGGTTGCGGGCCGCCATCGCCAGCGGCGTCAGCGTCGCCTCGAACGACAGGTCCTCGGCGCGGCCGGAGAACACGCCGGCGAGGAACGGGTCGACGAGGCGGTCCACGACCTCCTGGCCGAGGCGCCCGCCGACGAACGACGCGACCGAGACGTCCCCCTCGCGGTCGAAGGAGGGCAGCGCCAGGTCCTGGCGCGCCCGGTCGAGCCCGGCGGCGGACAGCACGCCGGACCGGGCCAGGTCGTCCATGTCACAGGGCACGCCCATGAACTGACGGTCCGGCTGGTGCCGTATGCCGTCCTTGGTGAGGATCGCCGACGCGGTGACGCCCGCCGACATGATCCGCTCGCCGAGCCCGGCCTCCTTGATCAGGCCGGTGGTCTTGCGGCGGTTGGCGTACAGCGACTCGGCGGCCTCGTCGACCGGCACCCCGGCCACGTCGGACACCTTGAGCTTGCCGCCGATCCGGTCCGAGCTCTCCAGGAGCGTCACCCGCACCGGTTCGTTCCGCAGGTAGAACGCTGCCGCGAGGCCCGCGATACCACCCCCGACGATGACCACATGGGGCTTTCCGCTCGCCTGATCCCGTTCGCTCCCGGCCATTCCACCAGCTCCTTGATGAATGATGCATACGGTGTCGTAGGGCCCGCTCCGGCGCCGACGGGGCGGCGCCGAGGCAGGCTTCGGCAGTCTGACCGGGCGTCCCGGAACCCCGGTCGAGTGCGGCTGGACTAGGGGGTGTCCGGCGACCGCTCGCCGGTCCCGAACCAGCGGGCGAGGGCCTCGGTGAGGTCGTCGACGCTGCCGGGGGAGGTCCAGGCGACGTAGCCGTCGGGGCGGACCAGGACCGCGTCGAGCGCGGCCTCCGGCGCGGCGGCCCAGGTGCCGGCGACGACGTCGACCCGGTCGGCCAGGCCCGCCGCGGCCGGCACCGGGGCGCCGTCGGTGGTGACGAGCAGGCCGCGTCCGGTGCGCAGCAGGTCGGCGACCCGGGTGCGGGTGCCGTCGGGCAGGTCGACCTCGCGGCCGGGCGGCATGCGCAGGCCCAGCAGCGGGTGGTCGCCCTTGCCCAGGTCGTAGCGGACGCCGAGGTTGCTCAGCATGCCGGCCAGGTGCTCGGCGGCGTCCGGGTGGGAGACCAGCTCGGTCATGATCGAGCGGACCGGGTCCATGTCCTCGCCGGTGAGCCGCAGTTCGATCGCCGCGCGGGCGTTGCGCGCCAACTGCTCGCCGACCGGGTGGCGTTCGGCGTGGTAGGTGTCGAGCAGGCCCTCGGGGGCCGTGCCCCTGACCGTCGCCGCCAGCTTCCAGCCGAGGTTGACCGCGTCCTGTACGCCGACGCTGAGCCCCTGCGCCATGGCCGGGGGCTGGATGTGCGCGGAGTCGCCGGCGAGGAACACCCGGCCGCTGCGGTACGCGGCGGCGGCCCGGGAGGCGTCCGTGAAGCAGCTGATCCAGCGGCACTCGCCGTGGTGCAGGGACTCGCCGGTGAGGCGCTGCCAGGCGTCGGCGAGGTCGGTGAACGTGAGGGAGTCGCGGTCGCGCGGCGGCGTCCCGGCCTCGTGGACGACGACGCGGGTGACGCCGTTCTCCAGGTCCATCGCCATGATCATGCTGCCGCCCGGCAGGTTCTCGCCGATGCGCCGCTTGCGGGTCTCGATGCCGGTGACGTCGGCGGTGAGGAAGCCGCGCCCGCCGGGCGTGCCGGGGAAGTCGATGCCGGCCAGCTTGCGGACGGAGCTCCGCCCGCCGTCGCAGCCGACGAGGTACCGGGCGGCGGCCTCGGCGGCGCCCTCGGGACCGTCGAGGGCCACGACGACGCCGTCGCCGTCCTCCTCGAAGCCGGTCACCTCGTAGCCGCGCAGGATCGGCACGCCGAGTCCGGTCACCCACTCCTCCAGCATCCGCTCGGTGCGGAACTGGGATATGCCCCGGTGCCCGTAGTGGTCCTCGGCCAGTGCGGAGAGGTCGATCGGCACCCCGCCGAAGTGGCTGTCGGCGGGTTCGGTCGCGCCGAGCCCGCCGAGCAGGCCCCGCTGGTCGAAGCACTCGGCGGTGCGCTGCGTGAAGCTCGCGCCGCGCGACTCGCGCGCCGGGGCGAGCAGGCGCTCGTAGACGACGACGTCCACGCCGCGCAGGCCGAGTTCGCCCGCCAGCATCAGCCCGACGGGCCCGGCGCCGACGACGATGACATCCCGGGCTGTGTCCCTGGGCATACGGAAGCTCCTTGGGTCGAGGGGGCCGGTCAACGGCCGGCGGGCTGGGGGACGCGGGCGGTGCCGAACCAGCGGCCGAGCGCCTCGGCGAGGCCGTCGGCGCTGCCGGGGGAGGTCCAGGCGACGTAGCCGTCGGGGCGGACCAGGACCGCGTCGAGCGAGGCGACGGCGTCGGTGCCCGCGTCGGCCTCCGGCTCGGTGATCCAGGTGCCGGTGACGACGTCGACCCGGTCGGTCAGGCCCTCCGCGTGCTCCGCCGCGGGGCCGCCGTCCGTGGTGACGAGCAGGCCGCGCCCGGCGCGCAGCAGGTCGGCGACGCGGGCGCGGGTGCCGTCCGCCAGGGCGAGTTCGCGGTGCGGCGGAAGCCGCAGGCCGAGCAGCGGGTGGGTGCCGTCGCCGAACGCGTACCGGATGCCGAGGCCGCTCACGATGCCGGCGACCTGCTCCGCCGCGTCCTTGTGGGCGAGCAGCTCGCCCATGACCTCGCGGATCGGGTCCATGGCGTCGTCGCCGAGGTAGACCTTCTGTGCGGCCCGCGCGTTGCGGATCAACTCGGCGCCGACCGGGTGGCGTTCGGCGTGGTAGGTGTCGAGCAGGCCCTCGGGGGCGGTGCCCCGGACCGTCGCGGCCAGCTTCCAGCCGAGGTTCGCGGCGTCCTGGAGGCCGGCGCTCAGCCCCCAGGCGGCCAGCGGCGGGATCTCGTGCGCCGCGTCGCCCGCCAGGAGCACCCGGCCGCGCCGGTACTCCTCCGCGTTCGCCGCGGAGTTGCCGGTCGCCCACAGCCACTGGGGCTCGGCGTCGTCGATGGACTCGCCGGTCAGCCGCTGCCAGGCGGCGGCGACCTCGGCGAACGTCAGCGCGCCCGGCGTCGGGCGGGCGGGCAGGGAGGGGTCGTGGACGACGATCCTGAGGCGGCCGGGGCCCACCGGGGTGCACACCACCATGCAGCCGCCGGGCAGCCGCTCGCCGATGGGCCGGGGCCGCAGGGCGACACCGGTGATCTCCGCGGTGTACATGCCGCGGGTGGCCTCCCAGCCGGGCGCCGCGATGCCGGCCAGGGCGCGGACGGTGCTGCCCGCGCCGTCGCAGCCGACCACATAGGCGGCGGTCTCCTCGCCGGGACCCCCGGGGCCGTCGTACGTGACGACGACGCCCTCGGGGGTCTCGCGGAGTCCGGTCACCTCACGGCCGCGGCGCACCGGGACGCCGAGCTCGGTCAGCCAGCCGCCCAGCGCGTCCTCGGTCCTGGCCTGGGACAGGCCGAGGACGCCGCTGTGGTCCTCGTCGAGCATGCCGAGGTCGAAGCGGACGCCGCCGAAGTGCCCCATCGGGCCCCACCGGAACTCGCCGAGCCGGGCGAGCACTCCGCGCTGCCCCAGGGTCTCGGCGGCCCGCCGGTTGAAGCCGAGGGCCCGGGATTCCCCGCTCGGCGCGGGCAGCTTGTCGTAGACGACCACGTCCGCGCCGCCCAGCCGCAGTTCTCCGGCGAGGAACAGGCCGACGGGCCCGGCACCCACCACGATGACATCGGTTGTTTTCATCATTAAGACCCTCTGCGCAGTGGCAATGGTTGGCCAGGGTGAAGCTACTCAGCGCCGTGTTCGACTGCAATGAATTGAATGCGGGCGCGCGGATGCGGCGTTCAACCGAGGAATAGGCGTGCTTGAACGCCGATGTTGAACGCTTGAACGCCGGAGCCGAATGGCAATGTCGGAGGTGCTCCCGGCTTTTGCCTCTTACTAACGTCAATGCATGAGCAATTCGGCGCGCCTCACGTGGAACGCCCCTCATGAAAGGAAATGACGTGCCGGACGGGAAGATCGCGCTCATCACGGGCGCCAACAAGGGCATCGGGTTCGCCGTCGCGCGGCAGCTCGGCGAGCAGGGCGTCACCGTCCTCGTCGGCGCCCGCGACGAGGTCCGCGGCAAGGAGGCCGCGGACGCCCTCGTCGCCGACGGAGTCACGGCGGTGCCGCTCCGCCTCGACGTCACGGACCCGGCCTCCGTGGCCGAGGCCGCCGCCGAGATCGAGCGGCGGTACGGCCGCCTCGACATCCTGGTGAACAACGCCGGGGTCGCCGGCGCCTTCACCGGCACGGCGGACGAGGCCACCGCGGCCGACCTGCGGGAGGTCTACGAGACCAACGTCTTCGGCGTGGTCACCGTGACCCGCGCGCTGCTGCCGCTGCTGCGCCGCTCCGAGGCGGGCCGCGTCGTCAACCTGTCCAGCCACGTGGGCTCGCTGACCCTGAACTCGAATCCCGGCTCGCCGCTCGCGGGCCTCGACATGATCGCCTACCAGTCCTCCAAGACCGCGCTGAACGCGCTGACGGTCGCCTACGCGAAGGCGCTGCGCGGGACCCCGATCAAGGTCAACGCCGCCCTCCCCGGAGTGGTGGCGACGGACATCAACCATCACCGCGGCCACCGCACACCCGCCGAAGGAGCCGGGATCGCGGTCCGGCTCGCCCTGCTCGACGAGGCCGGCCCGTCGGGCGCGTGCCTGGCGGACGACGGAACCGTGCCGTGGTAGCGCGGCACGGCTCCGACCGAGAGTCACCCACAGAGAAAGAGGAACGGCTGTGCTGCAGATAACGATCGGCGACCTCCAGACCATCATGCGCCAGTGCGCGGGCGAGGCCGAGGACGCGCTGCCGCTCGACCAGGCGCCCGACAGCCCCTTCGACGAGCTGGGCTACGACTCCCTCGCGCTCCTGGAGACGTACAGCCGGATCGAGCGGGACTTCGGCATCGAGCTCAACGAGGACGAGATCGGCCTCATCAACACCGCCGGGGACCTGGTCGAGTTCGTGAACTCGCTGCTCCAGCTGAAGGTCATGTCGGCGGCCTGATCCCGCGCGGGATCGCGGCCGCTCGCGGCCACCCCATCGGAACGTCACGCCGGGCGGGGACCCGGCGGGCGACACACACGGAGGAAGACAGTGGCGGTTGAAGGAACGATCCTGGTGCTCGGCGGTACGGGCCGGCAGGGCGGGGCGGTGGCCCGCGAGCTCCTGCGGCGCGGCGCCACCGTGCACGCCCTGGTCCGCGACCCGGCCAAGGAGGAGGCGCGGGCCCTGGCGGAGGCGGGAGCCGTCCTCGTCCGGGGCGATCTGGACGACCCGGCGTCGCTGCGCGCGGCGATGGAGGGCGTCGACGGCGTCTTCAGCGTCCAGACCTTCCGCGGCCCCGGCGGCTGCGAGGCGGAGGTGCGGCAGGGCAAGGCGGTCGCCGACGCGGCGGTCCTGGCCGGCGTGAAGCACTTCGTCTACAGCTCGGTCGGCGGCGCGGACCGGGACACCAGGGTCCCGCACTTCGAGAGCAAGCTGGAGGTCGAGGAGTACCTGCGGACGCTCGACCTGCCGACGACGGTGCTGCGGCCGGTCATGTTCCACGACATCCTCCTCGACATCGCCCCGCGTCCGGTGGAGGGCGAGCTCGTCCTGTCCATGTGGCTGGACCCGGAGACGTCCGTGCAGCTCATCGCGACCAGCGACATCGGCGTCTTCGCCGGGGAGGCCTTCGAGAACCCGGAGGCCTGGCTCGGCAGGGTGGTCGAGATCGCCGGCGAGGACCTGACGGGACCGCAGATGGCCGCGGCGTTCGAGGCCGCGTCCGGGGTGCCGACCCGCTACCGGCAGCTGCCCATCGAGCCGCTGCGCGCGCACCGCGAAGACCTCGCCAACATGTTCGACTGGTTCGAGCGCGACGGCTACCGCGCCGACCTGCCCGCACTCCGCCGCATCAGGCCGGACCTGGTCTCCCTGGAGGCATGGCTGAGCGACAACTGGACCGCTCCCCTCGTGGGGGCCCGACGCTGACGACATGGCTCGCGGTGCTCTCAGGAGAAGATCGGGTCGCGGGTACGGGTGCGCTTGAGCTCGAAGAACCCGTCGGTCCCCGCCACCGCGAGCACGCCGTCCCACAGCCGCACGGCGGCCTCGCCGCGCGGGGTCGGCGTCACCACGGGACCGAAGAACGCCACGTCCCCCACCGCGACGACGGGGGTCCCGACATCGGTGCCGACGCGGCCGATGCCGTCCTGGTGCGAGGCCCGCACCGCGGCGTCGTACGCGTCGGACCCGGCCGCTTCGGCGAGGGCCGGGTCGAGGCCGGCGGCGGCCAGCGCCGCCGCGTAGGTGGCCCGCTCCTTGGGCGCCTTCCCCAGGTGGAACAGCGTGCCGAGCTCGGTGTACAGCCGGCCGAGGACCTCGGGGCCGTACTCCTTCTCGGCGGCCGCCAGGACCCGGACCGGCTCCATGCGCAGCGCCAGGTCCCGGTGCCAGCGCTCGGGCAGGTCGGGGCGCCCCTCGTTGAGCACCGTCAGGCTCATGATGTGCCAGCGGACGTCGAGGGGCCGGTGCCGCGCGACCTCGTGGATCCAGCGGGAGGTCATCCACGCCCAGGGGCAGGTCGGGTCGAACCAGAAGTCGACCGGGGTCGGGGTGGTGTGCGGCAACGTCGGCTCCTCGATGTGTCCGTGCTCGTGTCCGTCGGCGCGATCAGTAGTTGCCGAGGCCGCCGCAGACGTTCATGGCCTGCGCGGTGACGGGGGCCGCCGCGTCGGAGACGAGGTACGAGACGAGTCCGGCCACCTCCTCGGCGGTGGAGTAGCGGCCCAGCGGGATCTTCGCCTCGAAGCGCTCCAGGATCTCCGCCTCGGAGGTCTCGAAGTGCGCGGCGTAGCCCTGGCGGACCCGCTGCGCCATCGGGGTCTCGACATAGCCGGGGCAGACGGCGTTGACCGTGACACCGGTCTTCGCGAGCTCCAGGCCGAGCGCCTTGGTGAACCCGATGACACCGTGCTTGGACGCCGAGTAGGGGGCGCCCAGGACGACACCCTGCTTACCGCCCGTGGAGGCGATGTTGATGATGCGACCCCAGCCGCGCCCGACCGGGTCACCCTTCTTCAGGACCGCGCGCGTCATCAGGAAGACGCTGTTCAGGTTGGTGTCGATGACGTCGTACCAGAGCTCGTCCGCGATCTCCGCGGTCTCGCCGCCGCCGCTGCGGCCGGCGTTGTTGACCAGGATGTCGATCCGGCCGTACCGCTCGACGACCTCGCCGACGAGGCGCTCGACGTCGGCCGGCTTGCGGACGTCGGCGGCCAGGCCGTCGGCGTCGTGACCGGCGGCCCGGAGCTTGGCGACCGTCTCCTGGACGTTCTCCTCGTTCCGCGCGCAGAGGAAGACCTTGTGCCCCTGGCCCGCGAGGTTCTCGGCGACGGCCAGGCCTATGCCGCTCGTTCCGCCGGTGATCAGCGCTACCTGCTGTCCGTTGTCGGCCATTCCGCCTGCTCCTTCTCGGGATGTATGTGGGGCCGTGACAATCTGACAAGGAGGGCCGGAATCCCGGTCGAGGAGCAGTGGAGGTCACTCGCCGTTCAACCGCACAGATTCACCGGTTGAACGTTCGAGTCAACAATTTCAAAAGTGTCTGGTTGCGGGCCCGAGAAGCGCCGACCTATCGTCGGGAAATCCACGAAAAAGGCGCTCCGGAAGGAAAGTCATGTCCGAAAAGACCGAGGTCCGCGACCAGTCCGACTCGTACGCCCTGCTCAACCTGATCCAGGGTGCCGTCATTACCCAGGCCCTTTCCGTCGCGGCCAAGCTCGGTGTCGCGGACGTCCTCGCCGACGGGCCGCTGTCCGCCGGCGACATCGCCGGGCGCGTCGGCGCCGACGCCAAGGCGACCCACCGCGTCCTGCGCGCGCTCGCCGGCCACGGCGTCTTCGCGGTCGGCTCGGACGGCCGCTACGAGAACACCCCGCTCTCCGACAAGCTCCGCGAGGACGCCCCGGACTCGATGCGCGGCTTCGCCGTCCTGATGAGCCACCCGCTCCTGCACGAGGAGTGGGGCCACCTCGCCACCACCGTCGAGACCGGCGAGCCCAACCTTCCCAAGCTGCGCGGCATGGGCGCGCTCGACTTCTTCCACGCCACCCCCGAGTACGCGAACGTCTTCTTCCAGGCCTTCGGCGGCCTCTCCCTCTCGGAGACCGGGCCCATCCTGGACGCCTACGACTTCTCCCAGTTCGGCACCGTCGTCGACGTCATCGCCGGCCGCGGCAACCTCCTCGCGGGCATCCTCCAGCAGGCCCCGGACGTCAAGGGCGTGCTGTACGACTCCGAGGTCGCCACCGTCGACTCGCAGGCGCTCTTCGAGGAGTCCGGCGTCGCGGACCGCTTCACCATCGAGCACGGCGGCTACCTCGACAAGCTGCCGTCGGGCGCCGACGCCTACGTCTTCAAGCACATCATCCACGACTTCTCCGAGGAGGACGCCGTGACCGCCCTGCGCAACGCGCGCGAGGCGATCGCCCCCGGCGGCAAGCTGCTCGTCATCGAGTACGTGCTCCCCGAGAACAACGAGAACCACCTCGGCCACACCATCGACCTCTGGCTGATGCTGATGCTGGGCGCCCAGGACCGCACGCTCGCCGAGTACACCGAGCTGTTCGCGAAGGCCGGTTTCCAGGTCACCCGTGCCGTCCCCACCAGCGCGCCGATCTCCATCATCGAGGCGATCGCGGTCTGATTCCGCGCACCGCCGCTTCCCCCCATCCCAGAGGTCGAGGCTCAGGACAGGAAAACATGGAAACCGATGTGATCGTGATCGGTGCGGGGCCCGCGGGACTGACGCTCGCGGCCGAACTCCGCCTCGGCGGCGCCGACGTCGTCGTCTTCGAACAGCGGGGGGAGCGGAGCTGGGAGTCGCGCGGCATCGGCTTCACCGCACGCGCCACCGAGATGTTCCACCAGCGCGGGATCCTCGAACGCCTGGAGAACATCGAGGTCACCCGGCAGGGCCACTTCGGCGGCCTCCCCATCGACTACGGGGTGCTCGAAGGCTCGCACTTCGGCGTGCGCGGCGCGCCCCAGTACAAGATCGAGGAGATGCTGGAGAACCGGGCCGTCGAGCTCGGCGCCGACCTGCGCCGCGGCTACGAGTTCACCGGCTTCACCGAGGACGAGGACGGCGTCACCGTCACCGTGCGCGGACCGGAGGGCTTCGAGGAGCACTCCGCCCGCTACCTGGTGGGCTGCGACGGCGGACGGAGCACCGTCCGGCGCCAGGCGGGATTCGAGTTCGCCGGCTCCGACGCCACCCGCGAGATGTACCTGGCCGACGTCCGCGGCTGCGACATCAAGCCCCGCATGATCGGCGAACTGCGCCCCAACGGCATGGTCATGGCCGCGCCGCTCGAAGAGGGCTACACCCGCATCATCGTCTGCGAGAACGGGGCGTCGCCCGACCGCGGCCGCGAGGTCACCTTCCCCCAGGTCGCGGACGCCTGGCAGCGCCTGACCGGCGACTCCATCCACCACGGCGAGACCCGCTGGGTGAGCGCCTTCACCGACGCCACCCGCCAGGCCACCGAGTACCGGCGCGGCCGGGTGCTGCTGGCCGGCGACGCCGCCCACATCCACCTGCCGGCCGGCGGGCAGGGGCTGAGCGTCGGCGTGCAGGACGCCTTCAACCTCGGCTGGAAGCTGGCCGCGACCGTCAAGGGCACCGCCCCCGACGGGCTGCTCGACACGTACCACGCCGAACGCCACCCGGTGGGCGCCCGGCTCCTGCGCAACACCCTCGCCCAGGGGACGCTCAACCTCACGGGCAAGTCCGTCGAGCCGATGCGGGCCGTCATGGCCGAGCTCATCGCGCTGCGGCCGGTGGCCCGGCACCTGTCCGGCATGGTCAGCGGCTTCGACATCCGCTACGCGAGCGGAGCCGAGGACGCGGCGCACCCGCTGCTCGGCACCCGCCTCGCCGACCGCGAGCTGGAGCTCGCCGACGGCGGGCACGACCGGACCGCCCGGCTGCTGCACACCGCCCGCGGCGTCCTCATCACCGCCGACGCCACCGGCGCGGCGGCGAAGACCGCCGCCGGCTGGTCCGACCGCGTCGACGTGGTCCGGGTGACGGGCTTCCCCGCGGGACCCGAGGAGGCCGGTGCCCCGACCGAATCGGTCCTCGTCCGCCCCGACGGCTACATCGCCTGGACCGCCCCCGACGGCGGCGACCTCCAGGCCGCCCTGCGCCGCTGGTTCGGCGACGCCCGCTAGAGGCCCCTTACCGAGAGGAGAAGAAACGTGACCGAGAACGCGGTACGTGAAACGGAACACGAGATCACCGTCTCCGCCCCCGCCGAACTGGTGTACGCACTGATCGCGGACGTCACCCGGTGGCCGGAGACCTTCCCCCCGACCGTGCACGCCGAGGTCGTCGAGCGGGACGGCGACGACGAGCTCATCCGGCTCTGGGCGACCGCCAACGGCACCGCCAAGACCTGGACCTCCCGCCGCGTCCACGACGCGGCGAAGAAGAGCGTGACGTTCCGCCAGGAGCGCTCGCAGCACCCCGTCGGCGGCATGGGCGGCGCCTGGATCGTCGAACCCGTCACCGCCGACTCCTGCCGGGTCCGCCTGCTGCACGACTTCCACGCGGCCACCGACGACCCCGCCGACCTCGACTGGATCAGCCAGGCCGTCGACCGCAACAGCACCTCGGAGCTCCAGGCCCTGAAGAACAGCGCCGAGGCCGCCGGCCCCGACGACCTCCTCGTCTTCGACGACACCGTCACCGTCGAGGGCAGCGGCAAGGACGTCTACGAGTTCCTCAACGACGCCCAGTTCTGGCGTGAGCGCCTCCCGCACGTCGCCCGGGTCACCCTCGACGAGGACGAGCCCGGCCTCCAGATCCTGGAGATGGACACCCGCACCAAGGACGGCTCCACCCACACCACCAAGTCCGTCCGCGTCTGCAAGAGCGCCACGACCATCGTGTACAAGCAGATCGTCCTGCCCGCGCTGATGACCCTGCACACCGGCCGCTGGCTCATCGAGGACCGCCCCGGCGGCGGCGTCACCGTGACCTCGCGCCACACCGTGCGGATCAACACCGACAACATCACCACCGTGCTCGGCGAGGGCGTCACCGTCCAGACCGCGCGGGAGTACGTCCAGACCGCGCTGAGCGGCAACAGCCTCGCCACCCTGCGCCTCGCCAAGGCGTACGCCGAGGGTGTCGGCGGCGGGCGCACGGCGCAGTGAGACCGCCCCGGGCGGACGCGCGGGTCGTCGTCGTCGGCGCGGGCCCCGTCGGGCTCCTGCTGGCCTGCGAGCTGAGGCGGGCCCGGGTCGAGACGGTCGTGGTGGAGCGGCTGGCCCGGCCGATGACCGAGTCGCGGGCCAGCCAACTCAGCACGCGCACCGCCGAACTCCTCCACGAGCGCGGCTTCGACGCGCTGCTCGCCGGGGCCGCGCACGAGCCGCGCACTCACTTCGGCGGGCTCGGGTTCGCGCTCACCCCGGTCGACAGCGCGTACGGGGGCAACTGGAAGGTGCCCCAGTACCGCACCGAGGCCGCCCTGGGCGAGCGCGCGGCGGAGCTCGGCGCCACCGTGCTCCGCGCGCACGAACTCACCGCGCTCACCGAGGAGGAGGACCACGTCCGCTGTGCGGTCAGCGGCCCCGACGGGCCCCTGACCCTCCGCGCCGCGTACGTGGTGGGCTGCGACGGCTCCCACAGCACCGTCCGTCGCCTCGCCGGCATCCCCGCCACCTCCGCACCGGCGACCAAGGAACTCCTCCGGGCCGACGTCACGGGCCTGACCGTCCGCGACCGCCGGTTCGAACGCCTCCCCGGCGGCTTCGCGGTCGCCATGACCCGGGACGGCGTCACCCGCGTCATGGTCCACGCGTTCGGCACGGAACCCGCCGCCCGCTCCGGACCGCCCGCCTTCGACGAGGTCGTCCACGCCTGGCGCCGGGTGACCGGAGAGGACATCTCCACCGGCACCCCCGTCTGGCTCGACGCCTTCGACAACGCCAAGGGACAGGCCGACACCTACCGCCACGGCCGGATCCTCCTCGCCGGCGACGCCGCCCACTGGCACCCGCCCGTCGGCGGACAGGCCCTCAACACCGGGCTCCAGGACGCCGTCGACCTGGGCCCCCGGCTCGCCGCCGCCGTCCACGACGGCGCCGCGCCCGAGACCCTCGACGCCTACCACGACACCCGGCACCCCGTCGGCGCACGGGTGCTCCGGCACGTCGCGGCCCAGGAACAGCTGATGCTCGACGGCCCGGGGATCGAGCCGCTGCGCACGGTGCTCTCCGAACTGATCGGCCTCGACCGGGTCCGCGCCCACCTGACGGCGAGCGCGAGCAACCTCGACCACCGGATCTGAAGAACACACGGGAAGTACGGATACGCATGGAAGGCAGGGAAAGACAGTGACAGCGCAGGACTTTGACACTGACGTGATCATCGTGGGAGCGGGCCCCACCGGGCTCATGCTCGCGGGCGAACTGCGCCTCGCGGGTGTCGACGCCGTCGTACTGGAGCGGCTCACCGAGCCGATGCGCCAGTCGCGCGCACTCGGCTTCTCGGCCAGGACCATGGAGGAGTTCGACCAGCGCGGACTCCTCGGCGCGTTCGGCGACATGGGCGTCATCCCGATCGGCCACTTCGGCGGCATGCCGCTCGACTACACCGTCATACCCGGCGGCAACTTCGGCGTCCGCGGCGTCCCGCAGGCCCTCACCGAGGCGATCATCCACAAGTGGTCGGCCGGCCTCGGCGCGGACATCCGCCGCGGCTGGGAGGTCACCGGCGTGACCGAGGGCGCCGACGGCGTCGAGATCACCGCCGACACCCCGGACGGCCCGCGCACCCTGCGTGCCCGTTACGCGGTCGGCGCCGACGGCGGCCGCAGCGCCGTCCGCAAGCTCGCCGGCATCGACTTCCCCGGCCACGAGGCCACCATCGAGATGCTGATGGCCGACGTCACCGACGTCCAGGTGCGGCTCCGCCCCACCGGCGAGCTCGGCGACGCGGGCATGGTCGTCGTCCTGCCCGTCGGACCCAACACCACGCGCGTCGTGGTCTTCGAGCGCGGCGCGGGCGTCCGCCCGACCACCGAGCCGCCCACCTTCGAGCAGGTGGCCGACGCCTTCAAGCGCGTCACCGGCGACGACATCAGCACCGGCAAGCCCGTGTGGCTCAGCTACTTCACCGACTCCAGCCGCCAGGCCGCCCAGTACCGCAAGGGCCGGGTCTTCCTCGCCGGCGACGCGGCGCACACCCACATGCCGATCGGCGCGCAGGGCATCAGCGCGGGCCTCGGCGACGCCGTCAACCTCGGCTGGAAGCTCGCCGCCGAGATCAAGGGCACCGCCCCCGAGGGCCTGCTCGACACGTACCACACCGAGCGGCACACCGTCGCGGCCCGCATCCTGGCCAACACGCTCACCCAGCGCAGCCTGTACCTCGGCGGCCCCGAGATGGACCCGATGCGGGCCGTCTTCGCCGAGCTCCTCGCGTACGACGACGTCCGCAAGCACCTCGTCGGCATGGTCACCGGCCTCGACATCACGTACGACGCCGGCGCCGGCGAGCATCCGCTGCTCGGCCGCCGTCTGCCGGACTTCGCCCTCACCGGCCCGGCCGGCGAGACGACCGCCTACCAGGCCCTGCACGGCGGGCGCGCCGTCCTGTTCGCCCTGGACGGCGACGACGCCACCGCCGCCGCGGCCGGTCCGTGGAGCGACCGGGTCGACGTCGTCACCGCGGCCTCCCGCCCCGAGGGCGCGCTCGCGGACGTCGACGCGGTCCTGGTCCGCCCCGACGGCTACACCGCCTGGATCGCCACCGACGGGGCCGCCGGCCTCACGGACGCCCTGAACCGCTGGTTCGGCGCGCCCGGCGACGCCGACAGGACCTAGGACACCTCGACGCCCCGCGCCGCGGGGCGTCCACCCTTTCTTACCCAAGGAGCAACCATGCCGATCATCAGCCCCGAGGCCGGGCACCTGACCGTCCTCAACCTGTTCAAGACCGACTCCCGCGACCGCGTGGACACGCTCGTCACGGAGATGAAGAAGATCGTCGACGTCGCCGCCTACCCGGGCTGGATCTCCAGCACCGTGCACCGCGGCGAGCAGAACCCGGGCACCCTCAACTTCATCCAGTGGCGCGGCATGGACGACCTGGAGTCCCGCTACAACGACAGCGAGTTCAAGCACCACACCGTTCCGGTCTTCCGCGAGATCACCACCTACGTGCGCCTCATGCAGAACGAGGTGGAGTTCACCCAGCGCCACCCCGAGCTCGGTGACGCCACCGAGGTCTCGCCGGAGCGCGACGACTACACCGTCGTCGAGATCCTCGGCGTGAAGCCCGCCCAGCAGGGCGCCCTGGTCAAGGCCTACGGCACCACCCACGACTGGCTGGTGGACGTGCCCGGCTACCGCTCGCAGAGCGTGCTGCGCGGCATCCGCTCCCGCAACCTGGACGGCGGCGAGGGCACCCTGGCGACCGTCGGCACCGACAACGACTTCGTCATCGTCTACTCCCAGTGGGCCGACAAGGCGGCCTACGACGCCCACCGCAACCAGGCCGAGGCCGACTGGTCCGCCGCCCGCAGCGCCTTCCAGAGCAAGCAGTACTCCCTGATCACCAGCATCGACTGGAACAGCTACCGCGCGGTCCACACCCGTTCCGCCGAGCCGGCGACGGTCTGACCTCCCGGACGCCGCAACCACGTGGGGCCCC
>NZ_JBHJQI010000176.1:0-16342 GCF_042262805.1 Streptomyces sp. NPDC056361 | reverse complement strand
GCCCCGGGAACGGGGTCGCCGGCCGCTTTCGCGTCGTCCCGTCGTCCCGTGCGCGTCCCGGGGACGGCGGGACACCGTTCTGCCGCCTCCAGAGCATTTTCGGCCACCTTCACCGGTGTTAGGTTCCGGCCGGAAGTCGTCGGGCGGGCCTCTCGGATGCGCCCCCCGGCCGTGGAAACTCCTTATCCCCAGGGGGAATTGTGAAGACTCGGTCCCGTCGCGTCATCGGCATGGTGGCGGCCATCGGTGCGGTGCTCGGCCTGAGCGGTCTCAACGCGTCGACCGCACAGGCCAACAGCCAGTTCGGCTGCCCCTACCCGTACGTGTGCGTCTACGAGGGCTACCACTGGGACGGCAAGATCGTCGCCATGTTCAAGGACGTCACCTCGTACTACCAGTACACGACGCCGCGGACGTTCTACAGCGTCGTGAACACCCGCAACGACGACACGGTGTGGGTGCAGCACTCGGGCGGCAGCCCCTTCTGCATCCAGCCGAACATGCAGGGCGGTGGCGGCGACACCATCACGGGCATCCGGATCAGCAGCTCGGCGAGCTGCTGATCGGCGGCGCTACTGCGGGCGGGCCAGGCCCCGGCTGATGACGAGGCGCTGGATCTGGTTGGTGCCCTCGAAGATCTGCATGATCTTGGCCTCGCGCATGTAGCGCTCGACGGGGAAGTCGCGGGTGTAGCCGTAGCCGCCGAGGACCTGGACGGCGTCCGTGGTGACCTTCATGGCGGTGTCGGTGGCGATGAGCTTGGCCGCGCTGGCCTGGCGGCTGAAGGGGCGGCCCAGGTCGCGGCGGCGGGCCGCGTCCAGGTAGGTGGCGCGGGCCGCGTCGACGGCGGCGGCCATGTCGGCGAGCAGGAAGCCGAGGCCCTGGTGGTCGACGATCCTGCGGCCGAAGGTGGTGCGCTCGTTGGCGTAGTCGACGGCCGCGTCGAGGGCCGCCTGGGCGAGGCCGGTGGCGCAGGCGGCGATGCCGAGGCGGCCGCTGTCGAGGGCGCTGAAGGCGATCTGGAGGCCCTGGCCCTCGTCGCCGATGCGCCGGTCGGCGTCCAGGAGCGCGCCGTCCCAGTAGGCGGAGGTGGTGGGGACGGCCTGGAGGCCCATCTTGCGTTCGGGCGCGCCGAAGCTCAGGCCGTCGGTCTCGCCGGGGGCGAGGAAGCAGGAGATGCCGTGGCTGCCGGGGGCGGTGCGGGCGAAGAGGGCGTAGAAGCCGGCCTTGCCGCCGTGGGTGATCCAGGCCTTGGTGCCGGTGATCCGGTAGCCGCTGCCGTCGTCCTGCCGCTCGGCCTTGCAGGCGAGGGCGGCGGCGTCGGAGCCGGCCTGCGGCTCGGAGAGGCTGTAGCCGCCGATGGTGCGGCCCTCCAGCATCGCGGGGAGCCAGCGTTCCTTCTGCTCCGCGGTGCCGAAGGTGTGCAGGGGGTGGCAGGCCAGGGTGTGGACGCTGGTGGCGACGGCGACGGCCGCCCAGCGCGCGGCGAGCTCCTCGAGGACCTGGAGGTAGACCTCGTAGGGCTGGCCTCCGCCGCCGTACTCCTCGGGGTAGGCGAGGCCGAGCAGCCCGGCCTGGCCGAGCGTGGTGAAGAGACCTTCGGGATAGGTCTCGGCGGCCTCGTGCTCGTCCACCCGTGAAGAGAGCTCCTTGTCGGCGATCTCCCGGGTGAGGGCGATGAGGTCCGCTGCCTCGGGGGTGGGAAGCAGGCGGTCGACATCCATGTTGCGACTCCAGCGGCGCGCAAAGTGGTACTGGGGAAGGTACTGCAGTACCGTTGAGAGTAGCGCAGATGGGTGTCGCCGTAACCCCCCGGAGCACCGGCCTGGAATACTGGCCGGGTGATCGAGACCTCAGCCGCCGACGCCCCGAAGCTCACGGGCCGGGGAGCGGCGCGCCGCTCCGCCCTCTTCGAGGAACTCGTCGCCCTCCTGGTCGGCGAGGGTTTCGCCCGGCTGACGCTCGACGATCTGGCCGCCCGCCTGCGCTGCTCGAAGCGGACCCTGTACGGCCTGGCCGGCAGCAAGGAGCAGCTCGTCCGGGCGGCGGTCGTGCACTTCTTCCGGCGCGCCACCGCCCGCGTCGAGGCCGTCCTCGCCGCGGCGACCGACCCCGCCGAGCGGCTCGCCGCCTACCTGCGGGCCGTGTCGGCCGAGCTGGCGCCGGTCTCGCCGCAGTTCTTCGACGACGTGGCCGCCTTCGAACCGGCGGCCGAGGTGTACGAGCGCAACACGCGCGCGGCGGCGGGCCGGGTCCAGCAGCTCATCGAGGAGGGCGTGCGGGCCGGCGTCTTCCGCGAGGTGCACGTGACCTTCGCGGCCGACGTCATCTCCTCCGTGATGGTCCGCATCCAGCGGCGCCAGGTGGCCGCGGCCACCGGCCTCGCCGACGCGGAGGCGTACGAGCAGCTGGCGGAACTGCTCCTCAGCGGCCTCCGCAGGGCCTGACCCCGTCCGCGTCGGTACGTCACCGGCGACTGATCCGGTCCGGGTCGAGGCGGTACGTTTGAGCCGAGGACTACTTCACCAGGGGGCCCAGTGACCATGCGGAACGGCCGCACCGTACGTGACCTGCGACGGGAGAACCGCACCGCCGTCCTCCAGGCCCTGTACTTCGACGGCCCGATGAGCCGTTTCGAGCTGGGTCCGGCGACCGGGCTGAGCTCCGGTTCGGTCAGCAACGTGGTCGCGGAGCTGGTCTCCGAGGGCCTGGTCGAGGAGGCCGGCAGCGTCGACTCGGCCGGCGGCCGCCCCCGCATCCTGCTCAGGGTCACCCCGGGCAGCGGCTGCATGATCGGCGTCGACGTGGGCGAGACGCGGGTCAGGATCGAGCTGTTCGACCTCACCCTCACCGAACTCGCCCGTGCCGAGCGCCCGTTGGCCGCCGACAGCGTCCACCCGCACGACCGGTACGAGGTCGGGGTCGTCGTGGACCACATCCGCGAGGGCATCGCCGAGGTCCTGCGGACCGCGGACGTGCCCGCCGAGCGGCTCCTCGGCGTCGGGGTCGGCGTGCCCGGGATCGTGGCGCCCACTCCGGAGGACGGCGCGGTCGTGCACGGCCAGACCACCGGCTGGGACGCCGTCCCGCTGGAGCGGCTGCTGCGGGAGTCCGTCGACCTGCCGGCCTCGGTGCCGTACCGGATCGACAACGGCGCCAAGACGCTGGGCCAGGCCGAGATGTGGTTCGGGGCCGGGCGGGGCGCGCGCAGCGCCGTGGTCGTGCTCTTCGGTTCGGGCGTCGGCGCCTGTGTCGTGACGGACCCGATGGGTCCCGGCCGGGCGCTCGAATGGGGCCATCTGAAGGTGCGGGTCCGCGGCCGGCGGTGCCGCTGCGGCGCCCTGGGCTGCCTGGAGGCGTACGCGGGCGCGGAGGCGCTGCTCGAACGGTGGCGCGAGGCCGGCGGGAAGCCCCCAACCGGCGCGGACGAGGAGACCGCCCTCACCGCGATGCTCGCCGCCGCCTACCCGGCCGACCCGGGCACGGAGGCCGACGCCACCGCGCTGGCCGTCCTGGAGGAGACCGCCGAGTACCTCGGGGCCGGCTTCGCCGACCTCATCAACCTCTTCCAGCCCGAACGCATCCTGGTCGGCGGCTGGGCGGGGCTCCAGCTCGGCGCCCGCTTCCTGGAGACGGTCAAGGGATACGCGAAGGAGTTCGCCCTCGCGTACCCGGCGGCCCGGGTCGGCATCGCCATGGGGAAGCTGGGGCCCGACGCGGTCACGGTCGGCGCGGCGATCCTGCCGCTCGCGGACTTCTTCGCGCTGGGTGGACGGCGGGCCGGGACCGAGGGCGAGGCCGTCGGGGAGCAGCCCGCGTGGACGTCGACGGTACGGGGCCGGGCGGCGCGCTGAGGGCACGCCGCCCGGCCCGTCACCCGGGGAGCGGGTGGGGTCGCACCGGGAGGATCAACGAGGGATCCGGCCCGCTCAGGGGTACGAGACCACCGTGGACGGCACGGTGGAGGTGCCCGACGTCGGGGCGCCCACGTCGTTGATGACGTGCTCGTACTGCCCGTTGCCGCCGAGGGAGACGACGAGCAGGTCGTGGAACCTGACGCCGGGCTTCACCGGGGCCCGGAAGCCGTGGTCCTGACGGATCGTCGGGTCCACGTTGTAGTAGCAGTAGCTGCCGAGTCCCCAGCCCTCGTGGGTGGTGACGGAGTCGTCGACGCGGTAGGCGGCGTAGCCCTTGTGTGGCCCGTCCTGGACGGCTGCCTGGTTCGGGGCGTCGTACGCCTTCTCGTTCTGGAAGAAGATCGTGCGTCCGCGGTCGCCGAACCACTCGACGTCGTACTTGTTGAAGTGCTCGACGAACAGGCCGGTGGCCAGGACGTCGTCGCCGTACACGCGGACGCCGTAGTCGGAGCGGTTGGTCTCCCAGCCGACGCCCTCGCCGTGGTCGGCGCGCCAGACCCAGGTGTGGTCGACGATGGTGTCGTCGCTGTGGACGGCCATGGCGACGGTGGCCTTGCCGGGGCCGGCACCGCCGACGCGGAGGTACACGTCCTGGACGGTGGTGGGGTTGGCGGCGTGGTCGGCGGCGCCGTTCTGCGTGCCGATCTCCAGCAGGACCGGGGAGTTGACCGGTCCGGCGTCGACGAGGAAGCCCGCGAGGCGGACGCCGTCGACGTCGGCGACCTTCATCGCCGCCACCCCGTTGTCGGGGATGATCGTGGCGAGGCCGAGGCCGAGGACGATCGTGTCGGCGCGGTCGACCTGGATCGGCTGGTCGACGTGGTAGACGCCGGGAGTGAAGAGCAGGTGCAGGCCCTGGCGCAGGGCTGCGTTCATGGTGGCGGCGGTGGTGCCGGGCTTGACCACGTAGAACGCGCTCAGCGGGAGCGACCGGCCCTGCGGGGTGCCCGCACCCCAGCTGGTGCCGCGGGCGTTGACCCGCTTGGCGGGGGCGAACACCTTGAACTCGCCGCCCTCCCAGTAGAGGAAGGGCTTCTCACGGGAGACGGGGGTGGTGTCGAGCGTGGTGTAGCGGGGCTCGGGGAAGCTCTGCGCCGGGGCGCCCTCGACGCCCGAGAAGACCTGGTTCCAGACGCTGTTGGACCAGCCGCCGATGGCGCTGTCGCGGGTGTACCACTGCTGCTGCGAGTAGTTGCCGACCTGGCCGTCGATCTTCGAGTCGGCGATGTAGCCGCCGCTGGCCCAGCCGTAGCCGTCGGGGGCGAGGTTGAGGCCGCCCTTGACGTGCATGCGGCGGAACGAGGAGGCCTGCGAGACGGCCCACCGGTCGGTGCCGCTGACGGGGTTGAGGGCGAGGTTCTCGGCGGCGCGCCAGAAGTTCTGGGTGGCGTTGCCGTTGAACCAGCCCGCGTCGACGGTCACGTCGCCGTTGATGGTGGTGTCGTCCGGGCGCAGGCCGAGGCCGGCGATCTGGGTGTAGAAGCCGATCTGGGCGTTGAGGCCGTTGTACGTGCCGGGCTTGAAGAAGAAGGCGTGCCGGCCGCTGCCGAACTGGGCCGACTCCTGCTGGGTGAAGACCTCGTCCAGCTTGGCCTGGATGCCGGGCGTGGACGGGTCGAAGACGTGCACGTTCGGGCCGAGGTCGCCGCCGCCGGGCAGGACCGGGCCGCCGCCGTCGGAGCCGTACACCTGGAACTCCCAGAGCGAGTAGCCGTATCCGGTGGCCCGGGTGGTGCCGTACACGCGGACGTAGCGGGCGGTGCCGGTGACGGGGAGGGACTCGTTGCCGCCGGGGCCGTTCGCCGTGCTGTAGGCGCTGGTCCAGGTGGTGCCGTCGGTGGAGAGCTCGATGCGGTAGGCCTTGCCGTACGCGGTCTCCCAGCGCAGGTCGACCCTGCTGAGCGCGGCCGGGGCGCCCAGGTCGACCTGGATCCACTGCGGGTCGGCGAAGGCGCTCGACCAGCGGGTGCCGGGGTCGCCGTCGACGGCCGCGGTGGCCGGGGTGCCGCCGTTCTCCTGGCTGGAGGCCGTGGCCGGCTTGCCCTGCGAGAGCAGGACGGGGGCGGCCGCGGCGGGGGGTGCGGCGACGAGTGCGAGCAGTCCGGCGAGGAGCGCCGTGACGAGTGCGGCGGCGGTGGCCCGCCGGGGTGCGGGACGGGAGGCGGGGCGGGGATCCTGGCCGGTCGGGGGTGGGGGTGGCGCGACGCGGGTGCCGACTGCGGGCATGGGTCGATCTCCTCGGGGATGAGGGGGAGTTGGAGGAGGAGCGCGCTCTCCGCAGCAGATGGTTGCGGTTGGGGACAGTGAGGGTCAAGCCATTCGACAAGACTTTTCTTTTGCTCTGCATTAAGTATCGAGAAACAGAGGGCGCATGCAGACGACACCTTCTGCGGCTACGCGCGGGAACGACGACGGCCCCTCCCCCGCGCACACGCGGGGTGGGGCCGGGAAGGGCGGACCGGGATCAGGCGACGGAGCCTATGCGGCCGTCGGGCTCGCGCGGGCCGTCGTGGTGGATCGGGGTGTGGGCACCGGTGAGGGAGACTCCGCTGCCGCCGCGGCGGTTGGCGACGATCTCCGCGCCGATCGACAGGGCGGTCTCCTCCGGCGTACGGGCGCCCAGGTCGAGGCCTATCGGCGAGCGCAGCCGCGCGAGTTCGAGCTCCGTGACGCCGACCTCGCGGAGCCGCTCGTTGCGGTCCTCGTGGGTCCGGCGGGAACCCATCGCGCCGACGTACGCGACGGGCAGCTTGAGGGCCGCCTGGAGGAGCGGCACGTCGAACTTGGCGTCGTGGGTGAGGACGCACAGGACCGTGCGGCCGTCGACCTCCGTCGACTCCAGGTAGCGGTGGGGCCATTCGACGACGATCTCGTCGGCCTCGGGGAAGCGGGCCGGCGTCGCGAAGACGGGCCGCGCGTCGCAGACGGTGACCCGGTAGCCCAGGAACTTGCCGACCCGGACGAGGGCGGCGGCGAAGTCGATGGCACCGAAGACGATCATGCGGGGGGCGGGGACGGAGGACTCGACCAGGAGCGTCAGCGGCTGTCCGCAACGGCTGCCGTCCTCGCCGATCTCCACGGTGCCCGTCCGGCCCGCGTCGAGCATCGCGCGGGCCTCGCCCGCCGCGGTGCGGTCCAGCTCGGGGTGGCCGCCGAGCCGCCCCTCGTACGAGCCGTCCGGACGGACCAGGAGGGCCGTGCCCTTCAGCGCGTCGGGACCGTCGACCACCCGGGCCAGGGCCGCCGCCTCCCCCGTGGCGGCGGCCGCGACCGCGGCGGGGAAGACCCCGCCGCGGACCGGGGTGACGAGGATGTCGATGATGCCGCCGCAGGTCAGGCCGACCGCGAAGGCGTCCTCGTCGCTGTATCCGAACCGCTCGACGACGGTCCTGCCGTCTTCGAGGGCCTGGACGCAGAGGTCGTAGACCGCGCCCTCCACACACCCGCCGGAGACCGAGCCGATCGCCGTGCCCTCGCTGTCGACGGCGAGGGCGGCACCCGGCTGCCGGGGCGCGCTGCCGCCGACCGCCACCACGGTGGCGACGGCGAACGCGCGTCCCTGCTCGACCCACCGGTGCAGCTCTTCGGCGATGTCCAGCATGTCGGTCTCCTTGGATGTGGGGAGGGCGGGAGGGCGGACGTCAGCTGACGCCGAGCCAGCCCTCGATCGGGTGAAGGGCGAAGAACACGATGAAGATCGCGGTCAGGCACCACATGAACGCACCGACCTCGCGCGCCTTGCCCTGCGCCACCTTGATGACGGTGTAGGCGATGACGCCGGCCGCGACGCCCGGGGTGATGCTGTAGGTGAACGGCATCAGTACCACGGTCAGGAACACCGGGATCGCGACGGAGCTGTCGCCCCAGTTCACGTGCTTGGCGTTCATCATCATCATCGCGCCGATGACGACCAGGGCGGCGGAGCCGACCTCGCGGGGCACGATCTGGGTGATCGGCGTGAAGAAGAGGCAGGCCGCGAAGAACAGGCCGGTGATCACCGAGGAGAAGCCGGTGCGGGCACCCTCGCCGACGCCGGTGGCGGACTCCACGAAGACCGTCTGGCCGGAGGCGCCGGAGACGCCGCCGATCGCGCCGCCCGCGCCGTCGATGAACAGCGCCTTGGACAGGCCGGGCATCCGACCCTTGTCGTCCGCGAGGTTGGCCTCGGTGCCGACGCCGATGATGGTGGCCATGGCGTCGAAGAAGCCGGCGAGCACCAGGGTGAAGACGATCACGCCGACCGTGATGTAGCCGACGTCGCCCCAGCCGCCGAAGTCGACGTCGCCCATGAGCGAGAAGTCGGGGCTGGAGACCGCGCTGCCCTTGAGCTCCGGGGAGCCGTTGGCCCACGAGCCCGGGCCCTTGGCCGGGATGTCCGCGACCGCGTTGACGATCAGCGAGATGACGGTGCCGGCGACGATGCCGATGAGGATCGCACCCGGGACCTTGCGGGCCTGGAGCGCGAAGATCGCGAGCAGGGTCACGGCGAAGATCAGGACGGGCCAGCCGACGAGCTCGCCGCCGGCGCCGAGGGTGACGGGCGGGCCGAACTGCGGACCGGCGCCGACGAAGCCGGCCTTGTTGAAGCCGATCAGCGCGATGAAGAGGCCGATGCCGATGGTGATGCCGTGCTTGAGCGGCAGCGGGATGGCGTTCATGATCATCTCGCGGAGACCGGTGACCACCAGGAGGCAGATCACCAGACCGTAGACGACACACATGGCCATGGCCTGCGGCCACGTCATCTGGGGCACGACCTGGGTGGCGAGCACACCGGAGACGCTGAGTCCCGCCGCGAGGACGAGCGGCACCTTGCCGACGAAGCCCATCAGCAGGGTGGTCACCGCCGCCGCGAAGGCGGTCGCCGTGATGACGGCCGAAGAGGCGAGGACGTTCTTCTCGACGTCCGGACCCCCGAGGAGGATCGGGTTGAGCAGGAGAATGTACGCCATCGCCATGAAGGTGGTGACGCCGCCGCGGATCTCCGTCGCGACGGTGGATCCTCTCTCCGAGATGTGAAAGTACCGGTCGAGCCAAGAACGGCCGGCGGGGACGTTGGAGCCGGAGCCCGCGTCCTCCGATGCGGTCTTGGGCTCCACAGACGACTGGGTCATGGGGCCTACTCCCAAGGTTCAAAGGGGCACCCGCATCAGACTTCGAAGGTTTCTGATCTGGTGAAGCTGCGGGATTTGGGATGCTGCGTGGGCTGCACGACCCGGGGGACGGCCCGAGGCGAACGGAGTGAATCGGTACTGCGCTTACTGCCGGTGGTGCTGGTGGTGCTGGTGGTGCTCTTACGAGCCGGTGGTGCTGGTGGTGCGTTTGCGAGCGGGTGGTTCCGCGGGGTTGCTCCGGGCGGTGCGGCGGGGGGGAAGTGTGACGTTCCTCGGGAGGCACGCACCGCCCGGAGAGTCCTACAGGGTGCCGGTGAGCGCCTCGGGGCGGACCGGCGTCTTGTTGAGCTCCAGGCCCGTCGCGGCCCGGATCGCCGCGAGGACGGCCGGGGTGGACGACAGGGTCGGGGCCTCGCCGATGCCCCGGACGCCGTACGGCGCGTTGGGGTCGGCCAGCTCGAGGTAGTCGACCGGGATGGTCGGCGTGTCGAGGATGGTCGGGATCAGGTAGTCCGTGAAGGAGGGGTTCCTGACCTTCGCGGTCTTCGGGTCGACGATGATCTCCTCCATCACCGCGACGCCCAGGCCCTGGGTGGTGCCACCCTGGATCTGACCGACGACGGAGAGCGGGTTGAGCGCCTTGCCGACGTCCTGGGCACAGGCCAGTTCGATGACCTTGACCAGGCCGAGCTCGGTGTCGACCTCCACCACCGCGCGGTGCGCGGCGAAGGCGTACTGGACGTGTCCGTCGCCCTGGCCGGTGACGAGGTCGAAGGCCTGGGTCGGACGGTGCCGCCACTCCTCCTCGACCTCCACGGCCTGGTCCTCCAGGACGTCCGCGATGGTCGCGAGGGCCTCGCCGCCGTCGGTGACGACCTTGCCGCCCTCCAGGAGGAGTTCGGCGTTGGCCCACGCCGGGTGGTACGAGCCGAACTTGCGCCGGCCGATCTCCAGGACCTTCTCCCGGACGATCCCGCAGGAGTTCTTGATGGCGCCGCCGGTCATGTACGTCTGGCGGCCCGCGGAGGTCGAACCGGCCGAGCCCACCTGGGTGTCGGCGGGGTGGATGGTGACCTGCTGGACGCCGAGCTCGGTACGGGCGATCTGCGCGTGGATCGTGACGCCGCCCTGGCCGACCTCCGCCATGGCGGTGTGGACCAGCGCGACGGGCTCGCCGTTGATGACCTCGAGACGGATCTTGGCGGTCGAGTAGTCGTCGAAGCCCTCGGAGAAGCCGACGTTCTTGATGC
This sequence comes from Streptomyces sp. NPDC056361, assembly GCF_042262805.1. Classification (NCBI taxonomy): domain Bacteria; kingdom Bacillati; phylum Actinomycetota; class Actinomycetes; order Kitasatosporales; family Streptomycetaceae; genus Streptomyces; species Streptomyces sp. NPDC056361. The sequence goes on along the minus strand of NZ_JBHJQI010000176.1, from coordinate 6,061 downwards.
CGACCGCGTAGCCGACGCCCCGCACCACGCCCTCGCCGTGCGAGGTGTTGGACAGGCCGCCCGGCAGCTCGCGGACGTCCGCGCCCTCGCCGGCGGCCTCCCACTGGCGCTCCGGCGGCATCGGGCGGGCCTTGACCATGCGGAGCAGCTCGGCGACGGGCGCCGGCGAGTCCACGACCTGGCCGGTCGGCATGATCGTGCCCTGCTCCATGGCGTTGAGCTGGCGCAGCTCGACCGGGTCCATGCCCAGCTTGGCCGCGAGCTTGTCCATCTGCGCCTCGTAGGCGAAGCAGGCCTGGACCGCGCCGAAGCCGCGCATGGCGCCGCAGGGCGGGTTGTTGGTGTAGAGGCCGATCGCCTCGATCTCTACGTCGTCGATGACGTACGGGCCGACCGAGAGGGAGGAGGCGTTGCCGACGACCGACGCCGTGGACGACGCGTAGGCGCCGCCGTCGAGCACGATCTTGCACTTCATGTGCGTGAGCTTGCCGTCCTTGGTGGCGCCGTGCTCGTAGTAGAGCTTCGCCGGGTGGCGGTGGACGTGCCCGAAGAAGGACTCGTACCGGTTGTAGACCATCTTGACCGGCTTGTCGGTGCGCATGGCGAGCAGTGCGGCGAGGATCTGCATCGAGATGTCCTCGCGGCCGCCGAACGCGCCGCCGACGCCCGCCATCGTCATGCGGACCTTCTCCTCGGGCAGGCCGAGGCAGGGGGCGATCTGCTTGAGGTCCGAGTGCAGCCACTGGGTGGCGACGTACAGGTCGACGCCGCCGTCCTCGGCCGGTACGGCGAGGCCGGACTCCGGGCCGAGGAAGGCCTGGTCCTGCATGCCGAAGGTGTACTCGCCCTTGACGATGACGTCGGCGCGCTTGGCGGCCTCGTCCGCGTTGCCGCGGATGATCGGCTGGCGGTGCACGATGTTGGGGTGCGGGACGTGACCGGAGTGGTGGTCGTCGCGGCCCTCGTGGACCAGGATCGCGTCCGGAGCGGTGGCCGAGGCCTCGTCCGTGATGACCGGGAGCTCCCGGTACTCGATCTTGATCTTCGCGGCGGCGCGGCGGGCGGTCTCCGGGTGGTCGGCGGCCACGAGGGCGACCGGCTCGCCGTGGTGGCGGACCTTGCCGTAGGCGAGGACCGGGGTGTCCTGGAACTCCATGCCGTAGTTCTTCGCGGCCGGCAGGTCCTCGTGCGTCATGACGGCGTAGACGCCGTCCATCGCGAGGGCCTCGGAGGTGTCGATGGACACGATCTCGGCGTGCGCGAGGGTGGACCGCAGGACCTGGCCCCACAGCATGTCCTCGTGCCACATGTCGGAGGAGTAGGCGAACTCGCCGGTGACCTTCAGGGTGCCGTCGGGGCGGAGCGTGGACTCGCCGATGCCGCCCTTGACGTGGTTCTGGGTGACGTCGCGGGGGATGCCCGTGGTGGTGCCAGCCATGATCAGACCGCCTCTCCCTGACGGGCGGCCGCGAGGCGGACCGCGTCGAGGATCTTCTCGTAACCGGTGCAGCGGCAGAGGTTGCCGGAGAGCGCCTCGCGGATGTCCGCGTCCGTCGGGGACGGGTTGCGCTCCAGCATCTCGTCGGCCGCGACCAGCAGACCGGGGGTGCAGAAGCCGCACTGGACGGCGCCCGCGTCGATGAACGCCTGCTGGATCGGCGAGAGTTCGACGCCCTCGCCGGTCTGGGAGTCCTGACCGGGCTTGGCCTCCCACTTCTTGGCGGCGTCGAGCGAGGTGCCGCAGGCGCCGGAGGCGCAACCGGCGTGCTCCGCACGCTCCTTGGCGAAGTCGGCGAGGCCCTCGACCGTGACGACCTCGCGGCCCTCGACCTGGCCGGCGGCGACGAGACAGGAACAGACCGGCACGCCGTCGAGGCGGACCGTGCAGGAACCGCACTCGCCCTGCTCGCAGGCGTTCTTGGAGCCGGGCAGACCCAGGCGCTCACGCAGGACGTAGAGGAGGGACTCGCCCTCCCAGACGTCGTCGGCTTCCTGCGGACGACCGTTGACCGTGAAATTGACGCGCATGGTTATGCAGCTCCCTCAAGCGTGCGGCCGGTGCCGCGGTACTGCTCCCAGGTCCAGCCGAGCTGGCGGCGGGCCATGATTCCGACGGCGTGGCGGCGGTACTTGGCGGTGCCTCGGACGTCGTCGATCGGGTTGGCGGCGCCCGAGCAGAGGTCGGCGAACTGCTTCGCGATCGACGGGGTGATGATCTTGCCGTTGTCCCAGAAACCGCCCTCCTCCAGAGCCGCGTTGAGGAAGTTCTCGGCTTCCTTGGCGCGGATCGGGGTCGGCGCGGCGGAGCCGATGCCGGTGCGGACGGTACGGGTCTCGGGGTGCAGGGCCAGGCCGAAGGCGCAGACGGCGATGACCATCGCGTTGCGGGTGCCGACCTTGGAGTACTGCTGGGGGCCGTCCGCCTTCTTGACGTGGACGGTCTTGATGAGTTCGTCGGGCTGGAGCGCGTTGCGCTTCACGCCCGTGTAGAACGCGTCGATCGGGATGAACCGGCTGCCGCGCACGGACTCGACCTCGACCTCGGCGCCCGCGGCGAGCAGGGCCGGGTGGGCGTCGCCGGCGGGCGACGCGGTGCCGAGGTTGCCCCCGACGCCGCCGCGGTTGCGGATCTGCGGGGAGGCGACCGTGTGGGACGCGAGCGCCAGGCCGGGCAGTTCGGCCCGCAGGTTCTCCATGATCGCGGTGTACGGAACGGAGGCGCCGAGCCGGACGTTCTCCTCGCCGACCTCCCACTCGCGCAGCAGCTCGATACGGTTCAGGTCCAGGAGGTACTCGGGCCGCCGGTGGTCGAAGTTGATCTCGACCATGACGTCGGTGCCGCCTGCGATCGGCACGGCCGTGGGGTGCTCGGCCTTGGCGGCGAGCGCCTCCTCCCAGCTGGCGGGGCGAAGGAAGTCCATGGTGGCTCTCTTCTAGTGATTCTGGTGATCGGGGGTCGAACGGTGGGGCCCGGGGGGACGGCCGGCCCTCGACATCGTGTTCATGTGCTGTTCACGCGGTGTGTGGCCTAGTACACAAGCCCACGATCGCCCGGGTGCAGTCACCGAAAACATGAAGGAGTTGGCTGGTGCCCTTCGTCGTCTTGTAGATTCGAACGAAAGGCGGGAAACAGGAACCTCTCTGTTTTCCCCTGGAAACGGTGGCACCACGCCACCGTCGACAACGCGACACCCACCCTCACCCAACGAAGGAACGGCGGCGACACGATGCGGCTGCGCGCACTGCTGGAGAACGACGCGCTGGGGCTGCGCCTGCTCGGCGGCGAGGACGAGCTCGACCGGACCGTCCGCGGCGTGATGACGACGGACCTGAAGGACCCCAGCCGGTACCTGTCGGGCGGCGAGCTGGTGCTCACCGGCCTCGCCTGGCGGGCCGACCCGTCCGACGCCGAGCCCTTCGTCCGGATCCTGGCCTCGGCCGGGGTCGCCGCCCTGGCGGCCGGCGAGGCCGAGCTCGGCGACATCCCGGACGATCTCGTGGAGGCGTGTTCACGCCATCGGCTGCCGCTCTTCGCGGTCAACGAGTCCGTTGCGTTCGCGACGATCACCGAGCACGTTGTTCGACAGGTCTCCGGCGAGCGGGCCGGCGACCTGGCGGCCGTCGTGGACCGGCACCGGCGGCTCATGACCTCGGGACCGGCGGGCGGCGGCCCCGAGGTGGTCCTCGACCTCCTCGGCTCCGACCTGGACCTGCGCGCCTGGGTCCTCTCCCCCACCGGCCGCCAGATCGCGGGCGCGGGAGAGCCCCTGGAGGCCGGTCTCGCGGCCACCCTGGCCGGTGAGCACCTGGCCGCCACCCGGACGGGCCGGCGCGGTCCGCACCGGTTGAACGCCGCCGGGGCGACGTACTCGCTCTTCCCGATCCGCAACACCGGCCGCGGCACGGCTCCGGCCTCCCGGGACGTGCGCGAGACGGTCCTGTCGGACTGGCTGCTCGCCGTCGAGGCGGACGCCGGGGACTGGCCGGCCGCCCGGCTCGACCTGCTCCAGGGCGTCACCCAGCTGATCGCGGTCGAGCGGGACCGCCGCGACGCGGCCCGTACGGTGCGCCGCCGGCTGGCCCAGGAGGTCCTGGAGCTGGTGCAGACGGGCGCCGCGCCCGCCGAGATCGCGGCCCGGCTGCGGGTCGCCGCCCCGGTGCTGCTGCCCGGGCTCGGCACGGCCCCGCACTGGCAGGTGGTCGTGGCCCGCGTGGAGTGGGAGCAGGAGGCCGGCCAGGGCCCCGCCGTGGACGGCGGGCCGGTCGCCCAGGCGCTCCTGGAGGAGATCCTGGTCGACCCGGCGACCGTGGGGGCCGAGTCCGCCGACCGGATCGCCGTCGCGCACAGCGGCGACGAGGCCATCGCCCTGGTCCCGCTGGCCGCGGGCCCGCTCCCGGACAGCGAGGACGAGGGCCCGGCGACCTCGCTCGGCCTGCACGCGGACGCCCTGCTCGCCGCCGTACGGGCCCCGCTCTCGGCCGGGCTCTCGGACGACGGGCGCCTCACGCTCGGCGTCAGCGCCGCCGTGGCCTCCGCGGAGGGGCTCCGGGGGGCCCTGGAGGAGGCCCGGCACGCCCGCCGGGTCGCCGCCGCACGCCCGGGCCGGGTCTGCGCCGCGGGCCACCACGAGCTGGCCTCGCACGTCCTGCTGCTGCCGTTCGTCCCGGACGACGTCCGCCGCGCCTTCACGGCCCGGCTGCTCGACCCGCTGCGGGACTACGACCGGCGTCACCGGGCGGAGCTCATCCCGACCCTGGAGGCCTTCCTGGACTGCGACGGCTCCTGGACGCGCTGTGCGACCCGGCTGCACCTGCACGTGAACACGCTGCGTTACCGGGTGGGGCGCATCGAGCAGCTCACCGGCCGCGACCTGTCCCGCCTGGAGGACAAGCTCGACTTCTTCCTGGCCCTGCGGATGAGCTGATCCACTCCGCGCGGATTCACCCTTTCGATGGAGTCCGAAGGAGTGATGTCCGGGCTGGTGGGGGCCCGTCGGCCGGGTCCGCCGACGGGCCTCTCGGGGGCCTGATCCCGGGCCCGGCGGCGATCTGACGGCCTGTCGACCGCTGCCCGGGCGGCGGCGGCCACACTCCCCGGACTCTTGTGAATTCTTTCACCTGACCCCTTGGCCAGGTGCTGCCCATGTGCTGAGATGCGGGTCTACTCAACAGCTCAATGGCGCGCTCGGGGAGGGCAATGTGGCGGATACCGCCATGTCTGGTTCCGAATCAAGGGGTGGCGAAGATCCGTCCCTCGCCTATGGCAAGGAGACCCCCGTGGAGACCGCCATATGGCGGCTCCGCTCCCGCGGGTGCTGGACGGACGCGGCCGCGCTGCTCGCGCCGCACGCCACCGATCCCGCCGTCGCACTCGAACGGGCCGCGCTGCTCATCGAGCGCTGCCTCTACACCGAACAGGGCTGGGCCGACGCCGAGGAGGCCCTCCGGGCCGCCGAGGCGGTCGCCCGCACCGACGAGGAACGCGGGGCCGCCGCCTGTGAACGCGGCTATCTCGCCTACGCCTCCACGCTGTTGGGGGTGCGCGACCGGGCCGACGAGGCGCGGATGGCCCTGGGTCGGGCGGCCGCGCTGATCGCCCCCGACGCCGGGGGCCGGCCGCTGCTCGACTTCCGGCGCGGGCTCGTCGCGCAGAACCTCGGCGACTCCCCGGAGGCGGCCCGCGCCGCGTACCGCAGGGCGCACGCGGGGGCGACCGCCCGGGGGGACTCGCTGCTGCTCTCCTCCACCTGGCGCCATCTGGCCGGACTGGCTTTACGGGACGGGGAGTTGGCGGAGGCGCGGCACGGCTTCGCCGAGTCGCTGCGGATCCGCGAGGAGCTGGGCTATCTGGTCGGTACCGCCCCGGCGCTCACCGCACTCGCCGACACCGAGACGGAACCGGAGGCCGGCCGGCTGCGGGCCGAGGCCCGGCGCCTCTTCCATCTCCTCGACGGGGTGCCGACCTGGCTGTCGGCCCAGCTGACGCCCCGGACCGCGACCTGAAGTCCCCTGCGGTCCAGGGCCGGTGAACGGCCAAGGGGTGGCGCCGCGACGTTTCCGT
>NZ_JBHJQI010000175.1:0-16641 GCF_042262805.1 Streptomyces sp. NPDC056361 | reverse complement strand
AAGAACCGACTCGTCATCGCCACCGGCGAAGGCAACCCCTTCAAGGTCGACGACCTGAAGGACCTCGCGAACACCAAGCTCAAGGTCGTCCTCGCGGCCCCCGAGGTGCCCGCCGGCAAGTACAGCAAGCAGATCCTCGACAAGCAGAGCATCACGGTGAAGCCGGTCTCCCAGGAGCCCAACGTCCGCGCCGTGCTCAGCAAGGTCGAACTCGGCGAGGCCGACGCGGGCCTCGTCTACAAGACCGACGCCGCGAGCGCCGCGGACAAGGTCGACGCCATCGAGATCCCCGACGACCAGAACGCCATCGCGAAGTACCCGGCCGCCACGATCAAGGACTCCAAGAACGCCCAGGCCGCCGCCGCGTTCGTCGCCTGGCTGTCCTCACCCGAAGGACAGAAGATCCTCCAGGACGCCGGCTTCCAAAAGCCGTAACCCCGCCCCCCCCGGTTCGTGAGGGGCTGCCCGCCACGGGGGACGGGCAGCCCCTCGCACTACTCGCTCCTCCCAGGAACTTCGATGAAACGAGCAGGCGTACGCACGCCCGGAGCCCGCGTTCCCGTCATGCTGGCCGTGCCGGCGCTCCTGGCCGTGGCGTTCCTGACCCTCCCGCTGATCGGCGTCCTCGTACGGACCGAGTGGGGCGAGCTCGCCGGCCACCTCGGCTCGCCGGGAACCGTCCGGGCGCTCAAACTCTCGCTGCTCGTGTCGTGCTGGGCGCTGGGGCTCTCCCTCTTTCTCGGGGTCCCGCTGGCCTGGCTGCTGGCCCGGGTGCCGTTCCCCGGCAAGGCGGTCGTCCGCTCCCTCGTGCTGCTGCCCATGGTGCTGCCGCCCACGGTCGGCGGTGTAGCGCTGCTGCTCGCGTTCGGCCGGCGCGGTCTCCTCGGACCGTGGCTGGAGTCCACCTTCGGCATCACCCTGCCCTTCCACACCTCGGGCGCCGTGCTCGCCGCGACCTTCGTCGCCATGCCGTTCCTCGTCATCAGCCTCGAAGGCGCGCTCGGCGGGCTGCGTCCCCGGTACGAGGAGACGGCGGCCTCGCTCGGCGCCTCCCCGGTACGGGTCTTCCTCACCGTCACGCTCCCCATGGTGGCGCCCGGCCTGATCGCGGGCGCGGCCCTCACCTGGGCGCGCGCCCTCGGCGAGTTCGGCGCCACCATCACCTTCGCCGGCAACCTGCCCGGCACCACCCAGACCCTGCCCCTCCAGGTCTACCTGCTCCTCCAGGACGAACCGGAGGCGGCCACCTCCGTCTCCCTGCTGCTGCTCGCCATCGCCATGGCCGTCCTGATCGCCCTGCGCGGCCGCTGGACGGGCACCCCCCAGGACCGCCGCACCCGCCCGGCACCGTCACCCTCGCCGGAGCCCGTGCCCGCGCCCGTGCCCGCCGTGTCCCGGAATGCGGAAGTCGGCAGCGGCCCGGAGCCGGGGCAGCCGCAGGGTGACGCGGAGCCCGGGGAGTCGGAGGGCGGCGCGGAGCCCGGGCCGGCGGGCATCGCCGGGAAGGCCGGCACTCGGCGGTGGCCGTTGCACGCCGAGGTCACCGGGTTCACCCGGCTCGTCCTCGACGCGGACGGCGGCACCACCATCGCCGTGGTCGGGCCGAACGGGGCGGGCAAGACCACGCTGCTGCGGGCGCTGCTCGGTCTGACGCCCCGGGCCCATGCCGCGCTGCGGCTCGGCGACACCGACGTCACCGGACTGCCACCGCACCGGCGGCGGGTCGCCTGGGTCCCGCAGGACGGGGCGCTCTTCCCCCATCTGACGGCCCTCGCCAACACGGCGTACGGCCTGCGGGCCCAGGGCGTCCCGCGCGCCGAGGCCCGCCGCGAGGCCCGGGCCTGGCTCGACCGGCTGGGCGTCGGCCACCTCGCGCACCGGCGCCCCGCGCAGCTCTCCGGCGGGCAGGCCCAGCGGGTCGCGCTCGCCCGGGCGCTGGCCGCCCGGCCCCGGCTCCTCGTCCTCGACGAGCCGCTCGCCGCCCTCGACCAGACCACCCGCGCCCATGTCCGGCACACCCTGCGCACGCATCTCGCCGGGTTCGGCGGCGTGTGCCTCATCGTCACGCACGACCCCGTCGAGGCCGTGTCCCTCGCCGACCGCGTCCTCGTCCTCGACGAGGGGCGTGCCCTCCAGGACGCGTCCCCCACCGAGGTCACCCGGCACCCCCGCTCCCCCTGGGTCGCCCGGATGCTCGGCCGCAACGCCTGGCCCGGCACCACGACCGCCGACGGCCTCGCGCTCCCGGGCGGGGGCACGCTCGTCGCCGCCGATCCCCTGTCGCCGGGCGTCGAGGCCCTCGCGGTCATCCCGCCCGAGGCGGTGGCCGTGCACCGCACGCGCCCCGCCGGCAGCCCCCGTAACGTCTGGCCCGGCACCGTGCGCGAGATCACCGCCAGCGGCAGCCGCCTGCGCGTCCTCGTCACGTCCGACCGGGTCCCCGACCTCGTCGCCGAGATCACCCCCCAGGCCGCCGCCGAACTGGGCCTCGCCGACGGCGTGTCCGTCTGGACCAGCGTGAAGGCGACCGAGGCGACGGTCGTGCCGCTCTGATCGGCGCCCGCGGCCGGGTGACACGTCCGATCGGGCGTTGAACTCGCCGTGGGCCGTGTCGCGGGCTCCGACGTCGGGGGATGTCGCATATCTGTGAGCCCATGGCCAACGACCACAGGGATCGTCCGATGTCCGCCCCGCACGATCGTCCGCACCCGCTGGTGGACCCGTACCTCCGGATCATTCTGAGCGCGCTCGGTCCACGGAGGGCGACGGCGTTCCTGACGGCGGCGCTCAAGGCGCACCAGGAGGAGCGGGCGCGCGAAGGAACGATTCAGCTCGGGTTCTGCGCGTATCTCTCGGACCGTTTGGGCGAGACGTGGGGGCGGACGCTGGCGGAGATCTCCGCGTGGGAGGCGATGCAGGCGGTCCGGAGGCTCGTCCGCGCCGACCCGGAGGCCGACCTCGGGCGGCAGCTGTCGCACGGCCTCGCACTCGCGCTCGCCGTGGCTTCCGGACCCACGCCGACGGCGGCGTACTGACGGAAGCCCGCCGACTGCGGTGCACTGACAGAAGCCCGCCACGAAGGAGCGGTGACGGAAGCCCGCCGACGAAGGAGCGGTAGCGGAAGCCCGCCCACGAGGGAACGGGGACAGGAGCCCGCCGACGAGGGAGCGGTGACGGCGACTCACCGGCGAAGGCTCGGTGGCATGCGACGAGGAGCCGGTGCCCCGAGGGGCACCGGCTCCTTCGTGGAGGGGTGGGGCGGTCAGGCGAGGGACTCCGTCTTCTCCTCCGCCGACTCCTCGGTGGAGGGGGCGGTCTCGGCCGGCTTGGTGTCCCGCATGACCACGGCGGCCAGGACGGCGGCGGCGAGGACGCCGAGGGCGCTGATGGTGAAGGTGGTGGACATCGCGGAGGTGAAGGCCTCGCGGGCGGCCTCGACGAGGCGGGTGTCGCCCTGGGCGGTGGCGAGGGCGCCGCCGATCGACTGCTTCGCCGGGTCGGGGGCGTCGGCCGGCATCTCACGGGAGAAGGTGCTCGTGAGGAGCGAGCCGAGGATGGCGATGCCGAGGGCGGTGCCGGCCTGCTGGATGGTGTCGTTCAGGGCGGAGCCGACGCCCGCCTTCTCCGCGGGGATGGTGCTCATCAGCGCGCCGACGGCGGCCGGCATCGCGAGGCCGGCGCCGAGGCCGAGCAGGCCGAGGGCGACGGCCGGGACGGTGAAGCCGGAGTCGGGGCCGACGGTGGTGAGGAGCGCGAAGGAGGAGGCCATGACGAGCATGCCGGCGAGGATCAGGATCCGGTTGCCGATCTTCGCGGCGAGGCCGGCGCCGGCGCCGTTGCCGATCAGGGCGGCGACGGCGAGCGGGACGAAGGCCAGGCCCGCCTTGACCGGCGAGTAGCCGAGGACGAACTGCAGGTACTGGGTGAGGACCAGGAGCAGGCCGCCGTTGCCGATCTGCACGAGGGTCAGCGAGAGCGAACCGCCGCTGAAGTTGCGGTGCTTGAAGAGGACCAGCGGCACCATCGGCTCGGGGGTGGTGTTCTCCCAGACCACGAATCCGCCGAGGGTGACGACGGCGACCGCGAGGGTGACGAGTCCGCGGCCCTCGAAGGCACCGTGCTGCGGGATCTCGATGATCCACCAGATCAGGGCGGTCATGCCGACGGCGGAGAGGATCGCGCCGAGCGGGTCGGGCTTCTGCCACGGGCCCTTGGACTCGGGCATGAGGGTCAGGGCGGCGAGGACGGCGAGGACGACGACCGGGACGTTGATGAAGAAGATCGAGTGCCAGGAGAAGTGGTCGATCAGGAAGCCGCCGAGGACGGGGCTGCCGACCAGGCCGAGCATCGAGACCGAGCCCCAGGCCGCCATCGCCCGGGGGCGCTCGTCCTCGTCGAAGACGGTGATGAGGATGGAGAGGGTCGAGGGCATGATCAGCGCACCGCCGACACCCATGGTGATCCGGGCGGCGATGACCTCACCGGGGCTGGTGCAGACCGTGGCGGCCAGGGAGGCGGCGCCGAAGAGCAGCAGGCCGATGATCATGATCTTCCGCCGGCCGAAGCGGTCGCCGAGGCTTCCCGAGGCGAGCAGGAGTCCCGCGAAGACCAGGATGTAGGAGTCCAGGATCCACTGGATGTCCTGGGCGCTCGCCCCGATCTCCTCGGTCATGGAGGGGACCGCGACGGTCAGCGCCATGCTGTCGACCACCAGGACCAGGGTGCTGAGGCACAGCACGACCAGGATCCACCAGCGGCGTGGGTTGCGGGTTTCCATCGGGAGTTCCCCCTCGGTTCTCGTTCGTCTTCCTTCGATGCGAACACTGTACGCAGCTGCGCACACTGTTCGCAACCCTGGGGAGCTGTACGCTGAATGCGCACGCCGTACGCAGTGAAGGTCGCAGCCGTAGAAGGAGGACCATGGCCGCCAAGGCGAACCCCGTACCGTCCGTGTGGGCACGCGAGCCGTCCACCCCCGACCAGCCGGCGCTCAGCCGGACCGCGATCGTCCGCGAGGCGATCGTCATGCTCGACGCCGACGGCATCGAAGCCCTCAGCATGCGCAAGCTGGGCGCCCGCCTGAACGCCGGCGCGACCTCGCTCTACCGCCACGTCGCGACCAAGGACGAGCTCATGGAGCTCGCCGTCGACGAGGTCGCGGCCGAGATCACCGTCCCGGCCCCCGGCGGGCCCTGGCGCGAGGCCGCCGCCGAGGCCGCCGCCTCGTTCCGCGCGACGGCCCTGCGCCACCCGTGGCTCTCGTCCGTCCTCGGCCAGGCCGGCCTCGCCTACCTGGGCCCCAACCTCATGGCGTACTCCGAGCGCCTCGCCACCCTCTTCGCGGCCATCGGGTTCCCCGAGCCGAGCCGCGCGATCGACACCCTCCTGTCGTACGTCATCGGCATGAGCACCACCGAGGCCGCCTGGCTCACCACGGTCGCCCGCTCGGGCGGCACCGAGGCCGAGTTCATCGCCCGCCTCATGCCCGCCGCCCAGCAGGCCGCCGCCGACCACGACCACCTCGCCGAGGCGTACGCCGACGCCGCCGTCCACGCCACCGTCGACCCGGTCGCCCTCCGGGACGCGAAGTTCTCCTACGGCCTGGACGTCGTCCTCGACGGCCTGGAGATGCGCCTCCCGCGCTGACCGGACGCCGAGGGACCGGAACCGGACCGGCCCCGGGCGGCACGACCCGGGACGGTCCGACCGGACACGTGGGGGCCGGTCGCCTCCGGCCAGTGCCGGTGCAGCGCGTCGATGCGGAAGTCGTGCGCGTGCGCGCCGCCCGCCCCGGCCAGGTGCGGGTGACCGGCGGGGAGTTCCGGGTGGGCGTGCGGCAGCTCGGCCGGGTCCGTGCGGGGCCACAGGCGCGCCGCGCCCACGGCCCCGAGCAGGGCGACCGCGCCGAGCACGGCCGCCGCGACGGCGGGGCCCGCCCGCACCGCGAGCACCCCCGCGAGCGGATACGTGACGAGCCAGCACGCGTGCGAGAGGGAGAAGCGGGCCGCGAACGCGGCGGGCAGGTCGCCGCTCGCCGCCGAGCGGCGCACCACCCGGCCGCCGGTGGTCAGCACCGCCGAGCCCGCCGCGCCGACCACCGACCAGAGCGCCAGGAGGGCGGGCCACGACCACGCACCCGGCGGGACGGCGAGCCCCGCGGCGAGCAGCCCGAGGGCCGCCGGCAGGACGAACGCGGCCCGCACCATCACCGCACGGTCGCCGGTCCGCCCCAGGACGCGCGGCAGCAGCAGGGCCACCGCCATCGACCCCGCCCCGTACGCGCCGAGGGCGAGCGGGACGTCCCCGGCGCCACGCCCCAGGGTGTCCCGCACGAGCAGCACGGTGCCGACCAGGACCACGGCCCCGGCCGCAGCGACGGCCAGGTCGAGGGCGAGGAGGGCCCGCAGCCGGGGGGTGGCGAGCAGGAGCCGGGTCCCGAAGGCGACCTTGGCGTACACGCGGCGGGCCCGACCGCCATGACCACCGGCGCCGGCATCGGCATCGACATCGACACCCGCCTCGGCGGGGACGGCTCGCGCCGGCGGGGCGGGCAGGGCGGTCGAGCGGACGAGGAGTGCCGAGGCGAGGAATCCGGCGGCGGTTCCGGTGAAGAGCCAGGCGTAGGGCACGACGGTGAGAAGGGCCGCGGCGAGCACGGGGCTCGCGAGGCTCTCCAGGTCGTAGGCGAGCCGGGAGAGCGAGAGGGCCTCCGTGTACTCCCGCTCGTCCGGCAGGACGCGCGGGATCGTCGCCTGGAAGGCCGGGGTGAAGGCGGCGGAGGCGGCCTGGAGGAGCAGGATCAGGACGTAGACCTGCCAGACCCGGTCGACGAACGGCAGGGACAGCGCGACGGTCGCCCGCGCCAGGTCCGCCGAGACCAGCAGGGTGCGCGGGCGCACGCGGTCGGCGAGCGCGGTGACGACCGGGGCGATCCCCACGTACGCGGCCATCTTGATCGCGAGGGCGGTGCCGAGCACGGCGGCGGCGTCGGCGCCCGCCAGGTCGTAGGCGAGGAGGCTCAGCGCGACGGTCGCCAGGCCGGTGCCGCCCAGGGCGACGACCTGGGCGCCGAACAGGCGCCGGTAGGTGCGGTTGCGCAGCACGGACAGCATGGACGCCCCCGGTCGGGCCGCGGCGGACTGCGGACGTCTCCACGGTAGCCGACACGTGCACAGGTGCGCACATGTTCACGGGGAACGGGCCGCCCGACGCACCGGACGGCGGCCATCACCCCGGCCAAGTGCGCCGACCCCGACCCTGGCCCCGACCCCGCCCCTCAGGAGTGCCAGGGCTCGCCGCTCACCTCGTGGTCGGCCCGGCTGATCGCCTCGACGACCAGGCGCTTCAGGTGCCCGTCCGGCATCGCGTACACGACCCGGCGGCCGTCCTTGCGGGACTGGACGAGCCCGCCGAGCCGCAGCTTCGCCAGGTGCTGGCTCACCGCGGGGCGGGCGGCGCCGCAGGCCTCCGTCAGGGCGGTCACGTCGGCCTCGCCGCGGGTGAGCAGCCACACGAGGTGGAGCCGGGTCGGGTCCGAGAGCAGCGCGAAGACGCCCGCCGCGGCCGCGAGTTCGCGCGGGCCCGGCGTCCGCTCGTGCGCGTGGGAGGCGGCCGCGGGTTCCACTCGTTCGGACATGGGCCCATCGTAGGCAGCCCCTGCGGTGTCAGATGCGCAGCTCCTTCGCCTCGAAGCGGCCCTCCCCGAGCACCAGGACGAAGGAGACCTGCTGGCCCTCCGAGAGGCTCCGGTCCCCGCCCTCGATGTCCTCGGCGCTGAAGTACACCTGCTCCTCGGAGCCCACGGGGACGACGAACCCGTACCCGCCGAGACGGTTGAAGGACTGCACGAACCCTATGCTTCTGCCTTCCACGGCGGCCTCCCTGTCGTCACCGGCGATGCTCCTCAGAGGACATGTACCCCGTACGCCCGCCCTTCGCCATCCGGGCCCGGAGCCCCGCTGGACAGCAGCCCCCCACGGCCTCGTACAATATTCAACAGAGGCCTGGTGCCGGCTATCCCCCGTGTCCGGCACCGGGCCTCGCCGACTTCTCCCGGTGAGCCGACTTCTCCCGGTAAACCCGTGGAACCCCTTCGCGGGCGGTGCCTACGCTGCCCCCGTGCCCCCTACGAAGACGTCCTACGTGTGCCTGCCGTGCCGGGCCTCGTACAAGCAGCTTCCCGACGGCGACCAGCGGCGGGTCTGCCCCCGGTGCGCGAAGGATCTCATCCACGTGGGATCGGCGTTCGCCGCGCCCCGGCGGCGGGACACCGAGGCGTGGCGGACGCTGTCGGTACTCCTCCACGCCGGCGTCCGGTTCCACAAGGACTGCTGCTTCGGCGGGTCCGGCTACCGGCCCCGGACCCTGCGCGAGGTCCGCGAGCGCATGACGTACGCGGCCCGCACCGGCACCCCCTTCGAACGGGCGCTCGTCCTGCGCGAGCTTCCGTGGCCCGGCGCGGCGGGCGGACCGCTCAGGCGCCGCCGCCCGGGTACGCGATCCTCGCCGTGATGCGGGCGATGCGGCGCGCGGCCTCGTCCGGGGAGGCGACCGGCTGGACGATGTGGCTGACGGTGAGGCGGACGATGGTCTCGACGGCGAGGCCGCGCGACTCCTCGTCCACGTCGGGCCACGCCTCGACCGCGTAGGCGTCGAGCATCGCCATGGCGGTGCCGAAGACCGGTTCGGGGCGGGTGGTGAGGTAGGCGAGGAGGTCGTCCTCGCCACCCCGGTCCGCCAGCAGGACGCCCTTGACGAGGGGGTTGTCCAGGGCCTGCTGGAGCGTGTAGCCGACGCCCGCGGCCGCGGCGGCCTCCAGGTCGCCCCGATGGGCGTCGAGTTCGCGCTGGATGCCGAGCAGGAAGCCCTCCAGCTCGCGCTGGACGAGGGCCTTGCCGATGGCCTCCTTGGACCCGAACTCGTTGTAGAGCGTCTGGCGGCTGATGCCGGCGGCCCGCGCGATGGCGGTCATGCGGAGGCCGCCCCACCCCTCGGCGGCGACGAGGCGGTAGGCGGCGTCGAGCACCTGCTCCCGCAGCAGGGACCGAACACTCTCGCGAAAACGTGTCATCGTGTCCCCACCTTATCCACCGGGCGGCATCAGACTCCGGGGGCCTCGTTCCGCAGCCAGGGGGCGGCGGCCGCGAGCAGCGCGGTGACGCCGAGGGGGATCGTCGGCCCGGGGACGGGGGCGAAGTGCGGCGAATGGTTGGCCGGGACGGTGTCGGGGAGGCCGTCCTCCAGGAGGGAGTCGGGGTCGACGTCCGCGTACAGGGCCGGGTCGGCCCCGCCGAAGTGCCAGAAGACCGAGGGGACGCCGAGCGCGGTCCCGAAGACGCCGAAGTCCTCGCTGCCGGTGATGACCTGAGGGAGCGTGAAGACCCTTCCCCTGCCCAGGACTTCGGCTAGGGACGCGTGCACGACGGCGGTCGCCCCCGGTTCGTTCACCGTGACGGGGAAGGCGTTGAACGGGGTGATCTCGGGCTCCTTGGGGGCGCCCGACGCGGCGGCCTCGGCACGGACGATGCGCTCGACGGCGGCCAGGATCCGGTCCCGTACGGCCGGGGTCGTCGAGCGGATGTTGATCCGCAGTTCGGCGGTGTCCGGGATGATGTTCTCCTTCGTCCCGGCGTGCAGCGAGCCGACGGTGACGACCGCGGTCTGCGAGGCGCCGATCTCCCGGGACACCACGGTCTGCAGCCGCATGACGACCGCGGCGGCCATCACCACCGGGTCGACGGCCGTCTCCGGCGACGAACCGTGCCCGCCGCGCCCGAAGAGGGTCACCCGGAGGCTGTCGGAGGCGGCCATCACCGGACCGGGCCGGGTGCCGAAGAAGCCGACCGGGGCGGGGGCCACGTGCTGGCCGAGGCAGACCTCGGCGCGCGGGAAGCGGTCGAGGAAGCCGTCCTCGATCATGGCGGGCGCGCCGCCGACCTCCTCGGCCGGCTGGAAGACGGCGACGACGGTGCCGTGCCAGGTGTCCCGGTGGGCGGCGAGCTGGCCGGTGGCGCCGAGCAGGCAGGTGACGTGCACGTCGTGCCCGCAGGCGTGCATGACGGGCACCTCGTTGCCGTCCGGGTCGGTGCCGGTCGCCGTGGAGGCGTACGGAAGTCCGGTCTCCTCCCTGACGGGAAGGGCGTCCATGTCCGCGCGGAGCAGCACGACGGGTCCGGATCCGTTGGCGAGGACGCCGACCACGCCCGTCTGGCCGACGCCCTCGGTGACCTCCCAGCCCTGCTCGCGCAGCCGCGCGGCGACGATCCCGGCCGTACGGACCTCCTGGAAGGACAGTTCGGGATGGGCGTGGAGGTCCTCGTAGAGCGCGACGAGCCCGGGCAGCCGCTCGTCGAGGCCGGCGAGGAGGGGACCGAGGGGCGAGGCCAGGGGTGCGGCGAGCAGAGCGGCGAGGGGCGGCACGGCGGTCATGCGGATTCCTTTGCGGGGCTCGGGTGTCGGGGGGTGCGGTCGGCGGCGGCGCGGAAGGCCTCGGCGTCCTGCGGGGTCAGGCAGGCCATGACGGCGGCGACGGCCGCCCCGAGGACGAGGAAGCCGAAGGCGACCTGGAAGGAGAAGGCGTCGGCGAGCGCGCCCATGACGGGCGGGGCGACCATGCCGGCGACCTGGCCGCCGAGGATGATCACGGCGCTGCCCACGCCCACGTACGCCGGGGTGAGACCGGCGAGGGGGACGGCGAAGATCGGCATGTACGCGAGGGAGGCGGCGAACACGGCGACGGTGCCGAACACGACGAAGCCGGCGAGCGAAGGCGTGTTCGCCATCAGGAGCAGGGCTACGGCGGCGACGCCCATGCCCGGCACGATGATCCGGCGGTGGTGCCCGCCGAGCCGGTCGGAGAGCCGCCCGCCGAGGACGGTGGCGACGGCGGCGCCCAGGGCGGGCACGGCGAGCAGGGCCCCGGCCGACGCCAGGGAGACCCCGTGCTCCTCCGCGAGGTACGACGGGACCCAGGTGTTCAGGCCCCAGACGATGGTGTTGTAGCCGAACATCATGAGCGCGAAGCGCCACAGGACGCCCTTGCGCAGGACGACGCGGAGGGCGGGCCGGGGAGCGGCGGGGCCGTCGGCGGCGGCGCCCTCCGTCGGGGGCAGCGGCGCCGGGAGCCGGAGGCGTACGGCGACGAGGACGAGGATGCCGAGGGCGGCGGTGGACCAGAAGGCGGAGCGCCAGCCGAAGGCGGCGATGAGCGGGGCGACGGCCAGCGGAGTGACGACGGCCGCGAGGGCGTTGGAGCTCATGATCGTGCCGTTGGCGCTCATGCGTTCCTCGGGCCGGGTGCGCTCGACGAGGACCTTCATGGAGGCGGGCGGGAAGACGCCCTCGGCGAGGCCGAAGGCGAAGCGGAGGGCGAGCAGGACCGCGAAGGACCAGGCGAAGCCGGTGAGCGCGGTGAAGACCGACCAGGAGAGCAGGGCCCAGAGGGTCACCCGTCGGCCGCCGAAGCGGTCGGCGAGCATGCCGCCGGGGATCTGGCAGAGCGCGTAGGCGAGGAAGAAGGCGGAGACGACGAGGCCCTGCGAGGCGCGGTCGAGGTCGAACTCGGCGCCGATGGACGGCAGGACCAGATTGATCACGAGCCGGTCGGCGTAGTCGACCAGCCAGGCCGCGAACAGCAGGACGACGGTGAGCCGGACGGCTCGGCGGTGCGCGGACGGTGCCGCCGGGGGTGCGGGAAGGGTCGGAGCAGGCACGGTACTCCTCTGCCGGTGGCCGAAACTGGTCGTCGGCCCGAAGTGCCCCTACGATCCGGTCCATGAGCGAGATCTCCCTCGAAACGCCGGAATCCGTCGGGATGGAGGATCCTGCGCAGGATTCCCTCATCGAGGCGTCCCCCACGGGGTTCTCCGAGCCGGACCTCGCCCTGGTCGACGCGCTCCAGGCCGCCCCGCGGGCCCCCTGGACGCGGATCGGGCAGGCGCTCGGCGTGAGCGCGACGACGGCGGCCCGCCGGTTCGAACGGCTCCGCTCCGCGGGCCTCGCCTGGGTCACCGCGTACGACGCGGCGAAGACGGCCACCGTCGCCTACGTCGAGGTGCGGTGCCGGCCGCGGGCCTTCGACCGGGTGAGCGCCGAGGTCACGGCGCTGCCGTGGGTGTTCAGCGTCGACGAGACCGCCGGGGACTTCGACCTCTTCCTCTCCGTCGCCGCCGCCGACCTGCCGTCCCTGGGGCGCGCGGTGCACGGGACGATCGGCGGTCTGCGCGGGGTCCGCTCCACGCGGACGAGGGTCGGCATCACCCTGTACGGGGAGGGGCGCGACTGGCGGATGCGGGCGATGAACCCGGCGGAGCGGGCCGGGCTCGGCGAGCCGCGCAGCGCCCGGCCCCGGACGTACAGCACGCACCTCCACGAGCGGCCCGCACCGCAGGACCAGGCGATCCTCAGCGCGCTCGGCGGCGACGGGCGGCTCGGGTACGCGGAGCTCGGCGCGCGGACGGGCATGAGCGAGCACACGGCCCGGCGCCGGCTCCAGCGGATGATCCGGGACGGCGACATCTCGCTGCGCTGCGACCTGGCGCACCCGCTGGCCGGGCTCTCCACGATGGTGATCTACCGGACGTCGGTGCCGCACCCCCTCCTGGAGCGGACGGGCAACGCCCTGGCCCGCCTCGAACAGGTGCGGATGTGCGTGTCGGTGAGCGGTCCGTACAACCTGCTCGTCCTGGTCTGGCTGCACGGCCTCGGCGCCGTGGACCCGTTCGAGGCACTGCTCGCCGAGCGGTTCCCCGATCTCGTGGTCCAGGACCGGACGGTGGCGCTCCACACCCCCAAGCGCATGGGCTGGCTCCTCGACGAGCAGGGGCGGGCCACGGGCCGGGTCCCGTTGGGCCCGCCCGGGCACTGGCGCGGTGGAGGTGCCACGGCGCCCACCGCCACCCCATGATCGTGAAAGTTCCGTGGCGGACGCGAAAGACTCTTACAATACCGAGCAGTCTGTTATGAGTTGTCGAGCGGCATCGGCGCGACGCGGCGCGGGCCGCGCCGTCGAGCCGCAGGGTGCTACGGAGCGATGGGTGACCAAACAAGAGCGGGCCGCGCGGACCCGTGACGCGCTGATCAAGTCGGCGGCCGGTGAATTCGACCGCCGCGGCTACGACTTGGCCACGCTGTCCGTGATCAGCTCCGGTGCGGGCGTGAGCCCGGGGGCCCTCCACTTCCATTTCGAGAACAAGGCGGCGGTCGCGGCCGCCGTCGAGTGCGAGGCCGCCTCCCGCCTGCGCCGCGCGGCCCGGATCACGTACCGCCGGCCGTCGAACGCCCTGCAGAACCTCGCCGACACCGTGCACGCCCTGGCCCGGCTGCTCCGCGGGGACGTCGTCGTCCGCGCGGGCTTCCGGCTCAGCTGCGCGGACGACCGGCGCACGGAGTTGAATCTGCGTCAGGAGTGGCAGAGCTGCGTGCAGCAGCGGATCGCGGAAGCCGCCGACGAGGGACTCCTCGCCTCCGGCCCGGGCCGCCAACGGGACCTCGCCCGGACCGTCGTGGCCGCCACCGTCGGCCTTGAGGCCCTCGGCCGCGACAACGACGAATGGCTTTCCCCGCGCACGGTCACCGGCCTCTGGGAGACCCTCCTGCCACTGCTCGCCGGCCCCGCGGCGCTCGCGAACCTGGAACCGGCGGGCACCGCGGTCCCGGTCGGCTGACGGTCAGGCCGCGTTCAGGAACCCCCGGTACCAGTCCGCGCAATCGGCGATCCCCGCGGTGTAGTTCGGCCCCTGGTCGCAGGCCCACTCGCGCCGGGGGCGGTCGTCGTCGAACCAGTGGTCGGTGGCGAGCATGGCGAGGTGGTGCAGCGCGAAGGGGAGGTCGGCGAGGAGCTCGCGGGCCTCGGCGATGCCCACGGCGGGCCCCCGGGCCGGGCCCCCGCGGCCGGTGAGGAGGGCCTCGCAGGGCGCGAGCAGTTCCGCCACCGGCACCGGTTCGGGATGGGCGACGTAGTACGGGCCCGCCGGCGCCCGCTCCGACAGCGCCGCGCCGATCAGGGCCCGGGCCAGGGCGTCGACCCCGGTCACGGAGTGCAGCGAGGCGCCCGCGTCGAGCGGGCCGGGCAGTGCGGCGAGCAGTCGGACCAGACCGGGCACCAGCTGCCGGTCCCCCGCGCCGTAGACGAAGTGCGGTCGCAGGACGGCTCCGCCGGCGTCCAGGACGTGCCGCTCGCCCGCCGCCCGGGTGCGGCTCGTCGTCGAGCCGGGGGCGAGCGGGAGGGTGCCGGGGGCGGCGGCCCGGAAGGGGCCGCGGCCGTGGACCGAGGCGGTGCTCAGGGCGACGATCCGGGTCACCCCGGCGCGAACGGCGGCGTCGACCAGGGCCCGGGTGCCCTCGTCGTTGACCGCGCGGGCCGTTTCCTCGTCCGCGCCGATCGCCGAGGCGCAGTGGATCAGCACGTCGACTCCCGCGCAGGCCCGGTGGAGTGACGCGGGGTCACGGAGGTCGCCGACGACGGTCTCGAAATCCGGTCGGCCGTCCTGGTTCCGTTCCTGTCCGGCGGAATCGGTCGCCGGTGCGGACGCGGTCGGCGGAAGCGGGCGGCGGGCGAGCAGCCTGAGGTGCCCGACGTCCGTCCGCGCCGCGGCCGTCGCCGCCACCCGGCCGCCGATGAATCCGGTCGACCCGGTGATCAGGATGCGGGGCACGTCGCTCCCGTCAGGACGCCAGCCGGCCGTCGAGGCCGCCGGCGGCCACCGCCAGGGCCCGGGCCGGGGAGGCGAGGGTGGCGACGAAGACGGACCGGCCGTCCTGCCTGCCCTCGATCCGGACGGTGGACACGGAGGGGTCGGAGCCGGGCACGGTCTCGGCCTCGATCCAGCAGGGGCTGTCGAGTTCGGCGTACCGCGAGAAGGAGACGTCCATGGCGGCGGGCAGGTACGCGTCGGCGCCGACGGTCATGGCCGCCGCCTGTCGGGCGGCCTCCAGGAGCAGCATCCCCGGTATGTGGTCGTTCGGGCGCCGGAAGAGCGTGGGGTGCCCGGTGTTGACCCGCAGCTGCCACTGGCCGGGCCTGGTGCCGGGCGCCAGGACGACGTCCTTGGCGTGCTCGCGGCCCACGAGGTGCGGGTCCACGCCCGGGATCAGCGGGACGGGCCTGCCGAGCGCGGCCATCCGCTCGCCGCGGATCCGGCGGTAGGCCTGGGCGGAGGTGGCGCGGGCCAGGGCGCCGCCGGTGGCGAGGTGCCGGCCGTCGCGGGTGAGGACCACGGAGGTGCGCAGGTTGCCGAGCCTGCCGCCGCGGTTTCCGAGCTCGACGCAGACGACGTCGAGGGTGATGTCGGAGGAGAGGCCGTCCACGGCGAGCGCGTCCGGGTCGGCGGTGTAGTGGAGGCCCCACATGACGAACTGGTCCTCCACGGGTACCCCCAGCTCGGCATGAGCCACGAGCATGGTGGCCTGACGTATCGTCTCGGCCACCAGCACGGGGTCATGGCGATCCCCTGCCACCGGAGAGAAGAAGGGATGTGCGGCGGGCCAGTGGGCCGTAACGGAGAACCGGTCGTCCCGCAGCTGTGTCCAGCCCGTGGGGATGATGTCCGCGGGGTCGGCTCGGTGTACGAACTCCCCGGGGACGCGCGCCGCTGCTCCGCGACCGTTCTGATCCATGGATACCCCTTGCGTCCCCGCGCCCCCGGGCGGTATGTCCGCCCTGGATAGAATACGTACAGCCCGGTTTTCTTTTCAATGCTTCACGTCACACGTTGAGCACAGACGGCAGGAGGCGCCTTGGCGCAGCAAGCGCGTGCAATCAAGACCCGACGGGCGATCCTGGAGGCGGCCGCGACCGTGTTCGCGGAGCGCGGTTACGAGCGGACGACCATCGGGGAAATCCTGGTGCGCGCCGGCGTGACCAAGGGGGCGCTGTACTTCCACTTTGCCTCCAAGGAAGAAGTGGCCCTCGGCGTGCTCGATGCGCAGATGCTGGACGTGCCGCTGCCCCCGCGGGCGATCAAGCTCCAGGAGCTCGCGGACCAGTGCTTCCTGCTCACCCACCGTCTGCAGCACGACGCGCTGGTGCGCGCCAGCGTCGGCCTGGCCCTTGACACCGGGGCCACCGGAGTCGACCGGGTCGGCGCCTTCCAGGCGTGGATCGACGAGGTGTCGGCGATCCTGACGGCCTCGCACGCGCGGGGCGAGCTCCTCGTGCACGTGGACGTGGCGGACACGGCCAGGCTCTTCTGCGGCGCCTTCTCCGGGGTGCAGGCGATGTCCCAGATCCTGTGCGATCGCGAAGACCTGGCGCATCGGGTCTCCGTCCTCCTCCAGCACTTCATGCCGAGCATCTGCACGCCCGCGCTGCTGACCAGTCTCGACCTGACCGAGGGTCGCGTGGGGCAGCTGGCCGCCGAGTACGAGGAGCAGGTGCTCCGCCGGGAACAGGACTCCGCCGGCGACACGCACGGCTGACAGAACCGACCGGACGGTTCCTTTAGCGCCCCGACGCAGAACAGCGTCGGGGCGCTCTGGCGTCATGGCACTGAGTGTGTTTTGCTGAGGGTACTCAGTGCCACAAGCGTCTAGGGGACCACATCATGGGCAAGGACTTCGACCTGTATCGGCCCTCCGAGGAGCACGACATGCTCCGGGAGTCGGTCCGTGCGCTCGCGGAGGCGAAGATCGTTCCGTTCGCGG